>CAZWVS010000310.1:0-1501 GCA_964636935.1 uncultured Clostridiaceae bacterium | reverse complement strand
CCAGGGGAGTTGTGTCAATGAAATCGGTTAGGGAGGTTTTGTTTTCCATTAGGGATTTTCCGGGATTCAACCCGTGAACCGGCAGATTTTTTATTAAAATTGAAAGCTTTTTCAAATACCCTGCATTGATGCCGGGCATCTGAAAGACAGAGCTCGAACCGATCACAGACAAGGCCTTGAGCCGGGGGAAGGGGGAAATGCCGGCCTTGTCATTTTCGCCATTGTTCAACATGAGTATCCCCTTCAATTCAAATGACCGGACCATGCCTCTGCCGGGAAGGTCGTTAACGAAAAGATACCCTTTGTCATGCTTCCGGCATTCCCTGTTGGCCAGATAGTGATCCAGCCAAGGCAAACGGTCTACTATGTCCGGATTTATTTTCACAGAGTTATACAGTGAATGGACAGCGGGAGTGGGGTTGTTTTCCAAAACCACATAATCATCCCCCGCCAAATCGGCGCCGTCTATATAAGACAATAGGGAAAGGGTGGATTTCCCGGTGCCGCCCATACCTGCAAGCAAAAAACCGTGATTGTTTTTACCGACTGCGGCGCCGTGTACCAAAACGAGGTTATTAATGACACAAAACCAGTGGAAAATCATCCTAAAAGGTGCGGCCTTTTCATAGTCGGGCAGTTTATCAAGGGATTTAATTAAATAGTATGCCTTGCCCTGTTCAGTATCCACAAGGGAGATAATTGAAGTCATGGTATTGTATAGTAGATGATATGGGCCGTCATTGAAAAATACGCTTTGATTTTCACTTTCCAAAACACTGCCTCCGACGAGTGTTCCCAGCTCGTCATATATTCCTTGGTCGTCACTCAAGGCGACATATATTTCAAAATCGGTTTCACACCTTCCATCAGGGGAATGAAGATGCCCGAAAGGACGTGTTAATTCAAGATATAGCGGATTGTTGTTAAAGGCTAAATCCATGGTATGGCCGGCCAATGCAATTTGATAATTAAAGGTTTCCGAATATATTTCATGTATGTGCTTTTTGAAATTTTTAACAAAAGCGGTGATTTTATTTGTCATTTTTATGAGGCCATCCCTGTTCAGTGACCTCGTGTATCGGGTCAAGCAAAAGCATTTCCTGCATGTCGTCAAACTTATCGATTTCAGGTGCTATATAATCAAAAACGACGGGTTCGTGTTTCAAGCAAGCGGAAGGCGAGTCGGTTGCCTTAATTAGACTTTCATGTAACAGGAGGTTTAGAACTTCTTCGACATCGGCGGAAGCCTTATCGCCGTCAAGTGAAAAAAGATAAGAGTAGTTTTTTGTTATGTCGCCTTTTTCAACTCCGCACCCGATAAGCTCCCATATGTAAGTGGCGGTTTCATTCAGATTGTAATAACATCCGTCATTTAGATTGATAACGACGGTTTCGTTGTCAACTTTTTCACTCAATGTCAAATCGGTATTGATAAGAAAATGGTCGGAAAACGAAATGAAACTGCCTTCCGACCTGCGTCAGTTTGTGTTGCTTCCGGTTA
>CAZWVS010000309.1:0-1505 GCA_964636935.1 uncultured Clostridiaceae bacterium | reverse complement strand
CCTACTACATCCTGCAATTTATCAGGCAAAAGATTCTCTAAAGCTATTTCATCCTTTTGATTTTCATCGTCTTGTTTCTCTTTTTTCAATATGTTTTGAAGAAACTGTTTTGTCTTTTCCATTGTCTGTTCCCATCCTCCATTCATTCGAGAACGTCGTATCCCAGGTCGTACAGGAATTCCTGTGTCTTGGTCAAAGTGTATTTATTTTTTATGCAGCAGATCAGTGCCGCGTCCCTTCTTCTTTTCGGATACAGTATGCTCTTGTTTCCTATTGTCAAAAGTTTCTGTGTTTCGTCCAGCTCCAGCTCCATTGCCAGCGCTATGCGGATTATCTTGTCCCTGCTCGGGTTCCTGCGTCCGTTCAGGATCTGGTATATGTAGCTTTTTTCAATGTTCGTGCGCTTTATAAGCTTGGTTTTAGACATCTTTTCCCGTTTCATGATTCTATCTATATATTCGTGGAATTCGCGGCTTACGAAGTTTTCCCCGTTTTCCTCCATGTACTTTTTCAGGTCGTCGCACTCATAGAGCTCCTCGATTATTTGTTTTGTCGTCTTTTTTGAATCCATTTTGTCTCCGGTCCAAATATTTTAAGCGCTTTGGAGTCTGTCGACTCCACGGGTTTCATGCTGTGTGATCATATGGTTGCGCTTTCTTAATATTTTTTATGCACATAATGGATTTTATCAATTCAACAGGCTGTTTTGGTGGGCGTGATGCCCACTTGTTCTGAATATGGTACAGCTGAACATAATTTTTATAAAATCCGAACATATGTTTGCTTTTTGCGTTTCGCTTTGCTAAAATTGATTCATGGACATTATGCAAAAACTAGCCATACTGGCCGACGCGGCCAAATACGACGTTTCCTGCGCCTCCAGCGGGGTTAAAAGGGCAGGTTCCAAAGGGAGCCTCGGAAACAGCGTCCAGGGGGGGATCTGTCACAGTTTCACCTCCGACGGCAGGTGCATCTCGCTTTTGAAGGTGCTGTTTACAAACGCCTGCGCGTATGACTGCGCCTATTGCATAAACCGAAGGTCAAACGACGTCCCCCGGGCCTCCTTCACCCCGCGGGAGCTGTGTGAGCTGACATATAACTTCTACCTACGGAACTTCATCGAGGGGCTGTTTCTCAGCTCCGCCGTCGTCAAAAGCGCCGATCACACATCCGAAATGATGTATGAAACGGTGCGGATGCTTCGCGACGTATACAAGTTCAACGGCTACATACATGTTAAAGCCATTCCCGGCACCTCACCCGGGATGCTTGAAAAACTCGGGGCGGTCGTCGACCGGATGAGTGTGAATATCGAACTGCCGAGCGAGAACAGCCTCAAGCTTCTTGCGCCGGACAAGAAGAAAGAGGACATAGTCTCGCCCATGAGGCTGATACGCGACAGGATAACGGAAAACAAGGATATGGCGAGGCATATAAGGAGCACGCCCAAATTCGTGCCCGGCGGCCAGTCCACCCAGATGATAGTCGGGGCTTCCGGAGATACC
>CAZWVS010000308.1:0-1506 GCA_964636935.1 uncultured Clostridiaceae bacterium | reverse complement strand
CCCTCTCTTCACTTAAGATTCCGGATTTGAATTTGTGTATGTTGCCGTCGATATCTGAAAAAGCAATACTTACCGCTCTGTTTATTTCCTTTGAAGATGTGTTTATAATCATAATTGCTTTTGTCCTCTCCTTATTATAATTTCCTCCGCCCCCAGGATTTTATGCTTCTTTTGTTACCTGTATCTCGATATTAATGTGCCCGTTGATTTTTGTTTCTATATAAACAGGTTCCGTTTCTTTTCCATTGATTGAAAATTTCTTAATCACAGAACCCCGTCCTTTTATTTTAACATCTAAAAGTCCGTCGCCAAAAGGCAAATCCTTGATTTCGATATATGAAATTTCTTCTGTCAAATATGGATTAAACTTAACATCTGACGAATTTATCTCCATACCGGCAAGACCATAAATAATCATCGATAAAAAGCCGGTTGCACTCCACGACTGATGTTCACAGGATTTCAACTTTGCGAAAGATCCATCCTTCCCACCCTCTTGCAAACCGCCGTATGGCAGCCCGGATTCCGGATGGTATACCTCATAGAATTGATTGTCCCTTACCGCCTTTTCTGCAAGCATTCCAAATTCGGCTTCAAACATGTGTGTGTATCCCCTTTTCAAAGCTTCAATACCGAACAGGGGGTTTACAAACGACCAAATGGGCCCGCTGTGTCTGCCAAGGTCATTTCCCGAAACATATCTTTGATACGGGGGATATACACAAGCAATCCCGTTTTTTGTAAGCTGCACTGATTCAAGAATATCATCCGGTAGGATGCCAAATAGAAGTCCAAGAGATATCCCCAGCCCTTCCTGTTCAAAAAAATCACCTAAGTCACCTGTGATATATTTCAGTTGTCCGCCTTCATAAAAATTAGCTAGTATACTTTCTTTTAAATTATCTGCTTTGATTTTGTATTTTTTATTTTCAGTCAGCCGGTAGGCCGCCATATAAGCGTTGTAATAAGAACAGTTTGTTGAAAGGGTGTGCATGGGGATGCCATAGCCGATAGGATGTTTTCTGTCCGGATTGGCTTTCGGCCACTCAAGAATGCTTCCACTATTTCCAGAAATTCCGTATATATCCGGATAGGCTGAAACCCCGTCCGCAGCCGGTCCTCTGAAGAGTCTGTAATCAGAACTGAATTCCTCTTTTTCAAGTAACTGGAGAGAGTTTATTATAGCTTCCGTAGCAATTTCCCCAAATTCATCGTCGTCTGCAATATCGATATATCTTTCCGCTCCGAGTGCCCATATTACACAGTCCCAATACTGCCCTCCTATGTAAATTTCGTCATCATTCGCTTTCAGGACCGATAAAAGTGTGTTTTTTGCAATTTCCGGTTTATACAATGCAAGAAAGTTATATGTGTTTATAGCGGTATCCCTCGTCCACGGTCTGTCATAATCAGCTCCGGCCATCAAAACAGCCCTCTCTTCACTTAAGATGCCGGATTTGAATTTGTGTATGTTGCCGTCGATATCCGAAAAAGCAATGTTTACCG
>CAZWVS010000307.1:0-1509 GCA_964636935.1 uncultured Clostridiaceae bacterium | reverse complement strand
GGTCGGCCGTGAGCAACTGGCGTCGGTGAAGGGCATAAGCAAAACCACGGCGGACGGCATATACGATTATTTTCACGGAAAGGAATAAGATGAAGGTTTTTGCATTAGGGGATCTGCATTTGTCCCATCAGGTTGAAAAACCCATGGACATATTCGGAAGCAGATGGGGCAACCACACCGAACGGATACGGGAAAACTGGCAAAAAACAGTCAAGGATGAAGACACTGTAATAATGCCCGGCGATTTTTCCTGGGGCACCTACCTTGCCCAGGCGGAGGCCGATTTCCGCTTCCTTGCGGATCTGCCCGGTAAAAAGCTTATGCTAAAGGGCAATCACGACTACTGGTGGGAGACGGTCACGAAAATGAAAACCTTCCTTGATTCAATCGGGGTTTCCGGTGTGGATTTCCTACATAACAACAGCATTGCGGCCGGTGACAGGGTGTTCTTCGGCACCAAGGGGTGGGATTTTGCTGCAGAAAGGGACGAAAAGATAATAAACCGCGAAACGATACGTTTCAACATTTCACTTGAGGACGCGATGCAAAAGCAAGGGGAGAAAACAGCCGTATTCCATTATCCTCCGGACAGGATACCCGAGCTGGTCTCCATAATGAAACAAAACGGGATTGGAAAATGCATACACGGACATGTGCACGGATTCCCGCCCCTGCCTTCAAGATATGAAAAACAGGGTATACAATACATTAACGCATCCGCCGACCAGGTGGATTTCACCCCGATCGAGATTTAAAGCTTGCCTATGAGGGTGGAATCTGGCCAAGGGCATTGCCGTTTTCAAATAATCCTGTGAAAAACGGTGAAATGTGATATAATATTCCAGCTATGCAATTTGCCGGACATACCGGCATGCAAAACGGAGGTTAAGAACATATGGAAGTACAAGTAAAGAAAACCGAAGGCTATAAAACGAGTCTTGAGATGAAGATAACTGCCGAAGAGTTCGAAAAGGGCGTTGACAAGGCATACAACAAGACAAAGGGCCGTTATAGCGTCCAGGGCTTTAGAAAAGGCAAAGCTCCCAGATACATGATTGAAAGGGTGTACGGACAGGGTGTTTTCTATGAAGAAGCAATAAACATACTTTTCCCGGAACATTACGACAAGGCCATTGACGAAACGGGAATATACCCCGTGGACCAGCCTTCCATAGATATAAAGGAAATCGATCCCGGAAAGGGATTGGTCATAGATGTCGAAGTGGATGTCAAGCCCGAAGTGGAGCTTGGCGAATACAAAGGCGTAGAAATTGAAAAAATCCCCGTCGAAGTAACCGACGAGGAAGTTGAACAGGCGGTTGAAGAGGAAGCCAAAAAGAATTCAAGAACCATAAATGTCGACGACAGACCGGTTAAAGAGGACGACACCGTGGTCATGGATTACGAAGGTTTCGTCGACGGCGAAGCTTTTGAAGGCGGAAAAGCCGAAGGACATCAGCTCAAAATAGGGTCCGGTGAATTCATACCGGGATTCGAAGAACAGATAAT
>CAZWVS010000306.1:0-1513 GCA_964636935.1 uncultured Clostridiaceae bacterium | reverse complement strand
TGACTCTTCTTTTGTCATTCCTTTCCATTCCCGTATCCGCGGCAACTGCGGAAGATGCCCTCGAAACACTTGGCATCATCACGGGAAGCGGGGAAGGCGTGACCGGGGAATACCTGGCCGAGACAGCAACAAGGGCTCAGGCGGCTCTTGTCAATTTGAGGCTTGTAGGCCTTGAAGAGGACGCATTCGCGTTTGACGGTGCGGAAACATTCACCGACGCGGAGGATGCCACCGAATTCTGGCAACCGGTGCTCGAATACCTGAAGGCGAACCCGATGCTTGGGTGGGTCGGCTATCCCGACGGGAGCTTCAAACCCAACGAACCCATAACGGGCCAAGGCTTTACAAAGGTTCTTCTTGCCGCGCTGGGTTATGAGTACGGACTGCATTTCGACTGGGAGACCACCATGGATTTTGCATCATCCCTCGGAATGTCCGCACTTGTTGACAAGGCGGAGCAAAACCTGAGCGTGGGAGACCTTGCGGACGCGGTATTCGAAGCCCTTGGGACAAAGACCGATGACGACAGGGACCTGACCCTCATATCAAAACTGGTGGCCGATGGCGTGATAACTGAAGAAACAGCCGTTTTGGCGGGATTCGAAATCGAAGAACCAACTCTGGCGATTGTAAACGCATATCCTTCAGCGGTCGACGAAATAACCGTGCTGATGAACATGGACATACCGGATGATGTCTCCATAACTCTAAAAAGAGGGGATATCGGAATAGTCTATAATTCTGACATCACCGGGGACACAGCGGTTCTGACGGGACTTTATAATTTCCTTCCCGGGACATACACTGTGTCGGTGGGGCAGGAAGCGGCTTCATTCGCAATTGAAAGCCGGACGGCCACGGATCTCGCAATCCAAGCCGACACCATATATGATTCAGGCGAACAGGATCTAAAGGTCAAGCTAGCCGACCAGTATGGCGACTCTATGCCGCTTTCAGGTGCGACCCTCAGCGTATTCAACCAGACGACAGGATATGTGTTCACGCCTGACTCATCGGGCAATACAGTTAAAATAACAATAGAGGACATTGGCACGACAACTACCGTAATGAATGCGAAAGCAGACGACATTGTATATGTATTTGTTTATGATCCCGTTTCAGGACTCACTGCAACCTCGGAGGTTCTCGTTATGGAAGCCCCATATGTTGCATGGCTTGAGATCGGTGATGTAACCCTCGGCGAGCTTAATGAAAATACGCCTTCAAGATTGTATGTAGGAACACAGGACAACGAACTTGATGTGACGGCATATGACCAGTATGACAACATCTACACCCTTACCGCTACCAATTTCCAGACCGGAACCACCTATGCCGACAAAGTTCAGGTGTTGTCTTCCAATAAAGACGTAATTGATAACGAAGCGATATCGGTTGATAAAGGCGACATTGTATTTGACGCGAAGGCAGCCGGAAGCGCCGTCATAACACTGATAATACCCGATCAGGGTTTCATAGCTTCATCTCAGATGATTACCGCATATGCGACCCC
>CAZWVS010000305.1:0-1556 GCA_964636935.1 uncultured Clostridiaceae bacterium | reverse complement strand
TCTTCGGGCAGCCACTCGCTGTCCTCCCTGCCGAAAGTCCTATAAATCATGCTGCTTACAGCGTCAAGGCGAAGACCGTCGAAATGATATTTGTCCAACCAGAAAACTGCGCTTGAAATCAAAAAACTCTGCACCTCGCACCTGCCGAAGTCGAAAACCGCCGTCTCCCATTGGGGCTGTTCGCCGAGCCTGGGATCCGGGTGCTCATACAGAGGGGTGCCGTCGAAACGCCACAGGGAATGCGCGTCTTTTGGAAAATGCGATGGGACCCAGTCCAGGATCACTCCCAAATCCGCTTCGTGGCACCGGTCTACGAACGTCATCAAACCGTCGGGTTCCCCGTGGCGGTGAGTGGGGGAGAAATAACCCGTGGTCTGATATCCCCAAGAACCTTCAAAGGGATATTCGGTTATCGGCATCAGTTCTATATGCGTAAAACCCAGATCCAGCACCCATGGGATGAGTTCGTCGGCAAGCTCTTTCCAATCGAGTATGCCGCCGTCGGGTTTTCTTATGAAAGATGTGGAGTGGACTTCGTAAATTGAAAAAGGGAAATGGAACAAATCCGTTTTTTCCCTCTTTTTAAACCATTCGCGGTCATTCCAATCATATTCGGGCAGGTCGTATATAACGGAAGACATGCCTGGAGGCTTTTCGCTGAAAAGGGCGTAGGGGTCTGATTTGTCGAATTGGGTCCCGTTGCTGTCCGTAATGTGATACTTATATTTCATCCCCTGTTCGAGATTTCCTATTGAAACACTCCAAATTCCCGAATCACTTATGGGTTCCATTTCATGCTTTCCAGGTTCCCATCCGTTGAAATCGCCTATGACGGAAACCGCTGAAGCCTTTGGCGCCCAAACGCCGAAATGATGCGCATCGCCCATTTTCCAGCAACCCATGAAAGAGTACGCCCTCCTGGCGGTGCCTTTTCTAAAATAATAGATATCTGTATCGTTAATGAAACTCATAATCCCCCTGAAGTTTGAACGCTTCCTCTTTATTCAATTTTATCACATTATGCGGTGAATTGTGTTAAGGGGGATTTGATATGGGAAGCCTCCCTGTATTATCAAGCCACGGGAAGGTTTGAATATTCGGTCAGGTTGTTAATTGTAATTTCAAGCTATAGGAAAGACCCGGTTGAAAACCGGACGATTTCAATTTGCATGGAAATTAGGTATAGTATTAGTGACCCGCCTCCGTTTAGATGAATATTTCATATGAGACGGTCGAAGCGAGGCGGACGACCTGTGAACGGGCAACCCGCACACCGGTTTTAAAGGAGTTGAAACATGAAAAAAGTAATTGCGGTTTTGTTATCCATGTCAATGTTGTTTGTTGCGCCGTTATGTGTCTTTGCGTCGGAAGACCAAACACCCTCGGGCATTCCGCTTGACTTCCTGGGTGAATTCATAGACGGCTATGTATCCGAACATGTCGGACAAACAACCCCAGGGGTGGCGATTGTCGTGGTAAAAGACGGCGAAATTCTTTTTTCAAAGGGATATGGGTATTCCGATATTGAAAATGAAACGGCGGTTGATCCCGCAAAC
>CAZWVS010000304.1:0-1560 GCA_964636935.1 uncultured Clostridiaceae bacterium | reverse complement strand
CATGGAAACCGTTGTCGATTTTTAAAACCCTGTCCCCGATTTTCAAAACCCCTTTAGTGTTACCTGGAAGCGTTACACGTATATCCATTTTTTTAGTGCCTTCCTTATCGGTTTTTCTTTCCCATTCTATGTTGACAGGACCATATGCGCTGTCATAACCGGCTTGCAGCTCGTTGATCGTTGTCAGAAAAAGCGGTTGAATTATAAACATGTTGTCGGGGCTGATGTACCGTATGCCGGCAATATGACTGTAAAAAAATGAGCATACGCCTCCGAACATCGGATGGTTCAATGACGCATTGCCGTCCCATGTCTCCCACAAAGTGGTGGCCCCGTTTTTAAGCATGTGGCCGAAAGACGGGAACTCATCCCTTTGCAGCATCCTCTCAATGATATCGGTTTTAGCATTATCGGCAAGAACCTGGAAAATCATCGAGGTGGCGAAGATTCCTGTTTTCATTGCGTATCCGCTTTTTTCGATATCATCCGCCAGGACGGATGAAACCTTTTTCACATCCTTTTCCGGAACCATTCCGAAATACAAGGGATAGACATTGGGATAAAATTCGCTGTCGGTATATCTTCCGGTTTTGTTGTCATAGAACCTGTCGTTGAAGTTCTTTTTGATTCTTTCACATAACCTCTCGAAATATAACGTGTCCCTTCCAAGCATCCTGCCGAAATCGACGGCTATTTTCGAGCAATGGTAAAAATAACATGTATTTACAAGTTTCGGGTCAAGTGATTCGAGGATGTTGTCCAGATCGACTTCCTCTACGGAGTAACCCTTGACAGGCATGCACCAGTCGCCAAGGCACCAGCTTCCCTCCTCTTCTTTTTCCACTATATAGCCGACGCTTTTTTTCTCAAGATAATCAACCCATTTTGTAATCATTTCATAGTTTTGAGATGCGATTCTTGAATCGAAGGTGTGCGCGTACAGTGTCCGGGGTACAATCGCACATGCGCTCCCCCAGGCGGGGCCTCCACCTCCGCCGTAGAATGGCACGGTATGGGGCACGAAGCCCGTATCCTCATTCTGGCTTAATTGTATATCCCTGACCCATTTTTTATAAAACCCCTCGTTTCCCACTGCAAAAAGGGCTGCGTCGGCAACAATCTGCCCGTCTCCAGTATATCCCAGCCTCTCCCTGTGAGGGCAGTCGCTTGGCACCCCGGAATGCATGTTGGACAGCTGGGAATTCACAAAAGCTTCGTATATGCCGTTTATTGTTTCATTGTCTGTTTTAAAATAATTCAGTTCATTGCGTTCAGGGTGAATGACTTCAACATCGACATTCGTTATATCCACATCGGCATCCTTCTCGATTGTGAAATATCTAAAGCCCCGCCATCCGAAGGTTTCGGCATATTCAATTTCTTTGTTTTCTCCGAAAACATATCTGTTTTCCTGTATCTGCCATTCCCCGCCCGAAGGTTTGAAGTCGGGATTGCCGTCCGGGTCGAGCGCGTCAAAATATCTTATTGCAAACTCAGAACCTCTCGGCCCCGTTGCCTTCACTTTAGCCCTGCCGCTGAGGTTTCTGCCGGCATCATATA
>CAZWVS010000303.1:0-1624 GCA_964636935.1 uncultured Clostridiaceae bacterium | reverse complement strand
AATCAATGATGATCTGCTTGGAACGCAAAGGGGGTTTTGGCAATAGAAATTGTCGAAATACATTCCCTCTCCTGCAAGCTTGTCCAAG
This sequence comes from uncultured Clostridiaceae bacterium, assembly GCA_964636935.1. Taxonomy (GTDB): domain Bacteria; phylum Bacillota; class Clostridia; order DUPQ01; family DUPQ01; genus JAFGQE01. Next base: position 1,536 of record CAZWVS010000303.1, on the reverse strand, counting down.
TTGGGTGTGTTTATTGTTCCATTGCCTCCGAAACCCGTGACATGGGGGCTGTGTTGATCGGAAAGAATGAAAAGAATATTCGATTTGTTCATGTTATCCTCCAATTTCAATAAGGCGTGTATTCCAATCCCAGACTTTGCGCAACCGGTCTGTTGGTAAGCTTCCCTTTATGGACATTGAGCCCTTTCATAAGGGAAGCGTTGCTTTCAAGCGCATCCATTCCGGCATCAGCCAGCAAGAGTATGTAGGGAAGCGTTGCACCCATCAGCGCTTTTGTAGAAGTCATTGGAACCGCTCCGGGCATGTTGGCGACGGAATAGTGAACTACACCGTGTTTGATATAACACGGATTCTCATGGGTGGTGACCCTGTCGATGGTCTCTATCGACCCTCCCTGGTCTATGGCAACATCAACAATCACGGACCCCTCCCTCATTGTTTTGACCATGTCTTCCGTAACGAGTTTGGGAGCCCTGGCACCGGGCACCAAAACCGCACCAACCAGAAGATCCGCATCCCGGACCTGCTTTTCAATTTCATACGCACTTGAATATATTGTGCTTATCCTGCCGTGGTAAAGCTGGTCGATGTAATTCAGCTTTTCCGGTTTTATATCCATTATGACAACCCTGGCCCCCAGGCCGACGGCAATCCTTGCCGCCCCCTCGCCCACGGTTCCCGCACCTATTATTACAACTTTCCCCGGTTCCACCCCCGGGGCGCCTCCCAGCAGTATTCCTTTGCCTCCTTTGTATTTCAAAAGCATTTCCGCTCCGACCTGAACCGACAGACGTCCCGCTATAATACTCATGGGTTTCAACAGCGGGAGAGACCCGTCTTCCGTCTGAACCGTTTCATAGGCCATGCCTGTGACACCGCTTGCAAGCATCGCCCTGGTCAGTTCCAAGGATGAGGCCAGGTGAAGATATGTGAACAGGATCTGCCCCTCCCTCAAAAGGCCGTATTCGGAAGGCTGCGGTTCCTTGACCTTAACAATCATGTCCGCAGTACTGAATATTTCTTCCGCTGAACCGAGAACAAAGGCGCCGGAATCCAAATACTCTTCGTCGAAAAATCCGCTTCCCCTTCCCGCATCATGCTGTATGACAACATTGTGCCCCTTCATGGCCAGTGAAGCTGCTCCTGCAGGTGTTATGCCGACCCTGCTCTCATTGGTTTTGATTTCTGCCGGTATTCCTACTATCATTGCCTTCCCCTCCGGTTCGGATTATTTGCATCCAATATCATTATATACTTCAAAATGTCGAATTGCATGTTCTTTATGCAATGGATGCATAAAAGAAGGCGTCAATTGTGATCCGGACAAATTTTGTCCGGCGTATTGCCTGCAGGCATTACATGTTGTATAATCTTAAGCACGGCATCGGGGTGTGGCTCAGCTTGGTAGAGCGCTTGGTTCGGGACTAAGAGGCCGCTGGTTCGAATCCAGTCACTCCGACCAAAAGGGGGTTGTCCGACGGACAACCCCCTTTTTTTAATTATATTAAATTACAATCATATGAGGTGTTCATCGGA
>CAZWVS010000302.1:0-1679 GCA_964636935.1 uncultured Clostridiaceae bacterium | reverse complement strand
CGAATTCGACAAATCGACGGGTTGGATCTCGTCCTTTTTGAGCAAGGGAAACGGACACGGGGTTTTCACGGGTCCCGGAGCGGTTCCCGTTGTATTGGACGACAGCTCTTCGGACACATGGGCCCACGGCATCACTTCTTTTCGAAAGGAAACAGGTCGTTTCGCGGATGCCGTTTTGACAATAACGGAAAACGGACCCCTGAGGGTCACCATGCGTGTGGAATCGAAATACGGCAATTCGTCGCTGGTGCAGAATTTCAGCTTATATAAGGGTATCGACGGCGTGTTCGTTTCATCAAAGCTCAACTGGCAGGAATCGAGGAAGATCCTAAAGCTTTCTTTCCCGGTGAACATATCCGATCCGGGCGCCGTTTATGAAATCCCCTACGGCTTCATACGTAAAAAGCCGGACGGTCGGGAGGAGGCGGGCCAGAACTGGTTCGCAGTGGAGGGAAAAGCATCGGATGACGGGCCCGCAGGGCTTTATTCGACAAACGACGGCAAATACAGCTACGATATAAAGGAAAACGAGATGCGTTTGACCGTCGTGCGAAGCGCCTTTTATGCGGATCACTTCGGCGACCATGACGAGTTCAATGAGCCTATGGATATCGGCATCAACCGTTTCTCATATACGTTGCATCCGTTCAAGGGCACCCTTTTGCAAAACCACCCTGCTGCACGGGCTATGGAAATAAACAATCCGCCGATGGCGATACCGGAAACATTTCATGACGGCCCCCTTCCCCTTGAAAACTCCTTCTTGAAAGTCGATGCGGACAATATTGTCGTTCACGCCCTCAAGATGAGTGAGGACGGGAATGACGCGATATTGAGGTGTGTCGAAACGGCAGGCGTCACATCCCGGGTTGATTTTGATTTCGCTCTCATGGAAAAGAAGTGGAGCTGTGTTTTCTCCCCCTTTGAAATAAAGACCTTCAGAATAGGAAATGAAATTTTGGAAACCAATCTGATTGAAACGGAAAGAGGTGTGTCAATTGATTAAAATCGCCCTTATTTGCGACTTTACATGTGATTTTGAATCTGTACTGGCTTCATGTCCCGGCGTTGATGCCTGCTTTTTAAAATCAAAGGAGGCAGAACAAGCCGATTTAACCGACTTCGACGGAATTATCCTTCTGCCTGACAGGAACAAATGTGAGGGATACTTGAAAATTTTTAATAAAGCCGTCGATTCAGGCTCAAAAATATTTTCAATGGTTTTTCCCGGCATGTGCGGCTTTAAATCCTTTGAAACGCAAAGCACCCGGTTTAAGAGGCTTGTCCGCCTTTCATCCGGAGAAGAGATTGACGGAATTCTTCCGGGTGACATCCTTGAAGATCAGAATAATGTGCATGTGTCGGTTTCAGATTTCAAATTCACCCTGCCTTTGCTCGCATATGCAAAAAATTTACAGGAGCATTCCCATACGGATAAATACGAAGGGCTTCCACTTGACTCGTCGAGCATAGCCCTCTGGCTGGAAAACCCGTCCCTTATGCTTTGTTCCTTCGAAATCGGCAATTTCATAAAAGCCCGGTTCTCCCCCCTCGGTTCGTGGAGGTCTTTGGTGCGTTATGTCCTAAAATGGCTTACAGGTGTCGAACCCACCCAAATACCCGCTCCCTATACTACGGGCCGATGCGGCGGCGTTGCGCACTTAAGAAGGTCTTTTGAC
>CAZWVS010000301.1:0-1680 GCA_964636935.1 uncultured Clostridiaceae bacterium | reverse complement strand
AGAATATCCGTCGGAACCGCTATTTTACCTCTGTCTTGAAGGTAGCAGGATATTAGCAGAGTGTTCCTGCTTTTATTGGGAAGATTCATTTTATCGGCTATGTCATAGGCAAGGTTTCCTGTTTGCCTGTTGTGACCTGTGGAATACGGGTCTTTGAACTCCATCACTTTCAATATTGTGGAAACAGTGGCCGACATTGCTTTCCTAAGCGCTTTTGTTCTCTTTACAACCAACTTCTCCAGATTGTCCTTATGCAGACGGTTATCCTTTTCCAGCCGCTTCTTCTCATCATTTATTTCTTTGAATTTCAACGCCTGTCCGACAATATGCAAAAGCTCTGTTTTATTTACCGGCTTTTGAAGATAGTCATAAGCTTTATACCTTACGGATTCAGTTGCGGTGTCGACCGAGGGTTCCCCGGTCATTATGATCACCGGTGTTTCCGGACATATTTTTTGCACTTCCATAAGAAGGTCCATTCCCGAAAATTTGGGCATTATTATGTCCGTCACCACCACATCGGGTTTGAATTCCTTAACGCATTTCAAAGCCGCTTCAACGTTTTCCTCGGCTCTAACCTCAAGACCTTCTTTTTCGAGAAATTTTGTGAAAGTCAATCTGATGCTCTTTTCATCGTCAACAACAAGAATCTTACTCATAAAGGGTTCTCCCTTATATACTGACCGTTTATCGGTTTAAGCAATACCGGCATTCAGTACTATATATACCGATATTATATCATATTGGTTTTAACGCCCCGTATGATTTTAACAAATCTGTTTTTTGACACATAAATGACATATTGGATTTGTATCATACAGACATAAGTTAAGGAAAGGAGTGGTTGAAATGAAAAAAAGAGCAATAGCGATCACATCGGCAATATTGATAGTGGTGCTGGCGGTCGCCGGAACGGCACTGGCCGGTAACGGAGGAGGCGCCGCCGGTTCGGGAGGACAGAAATTCGCTTCCCAAATCGGAGAATATGAAACCGTTGAAGAGTTTCATGCGGCAATGGTCGAAACCAAAACCGCAATCGTAAACGAAAAGTTTGAAGAAGGTGCCATAACACAGGAAGAGGCTGACGAAATCATAGCATACCTGACAGCTTGCGACGGAACTTGTGAACATGAAGGCGAAAACCCATTGAGACCGGAAGGCGGATGGAAAATATTCGGCAACGGTTCGGGTCTGGGCGAAGGTCTCGGAAACAAAGGCGCGGGACTTAGAGGAACCGGGGAATGCGACGGCGAAGGACTGATGCCGGGCGACGGAACAGGCAATGGTTACAGAGGCGGCAGAAACAGATAGTCTGTTTTATGGAAAACGGGGGGTCATATATCAATATGGCCTCCTTTTTCCGTGGTATAATTTATTTGTAGCGGAAGCGGAGTCGGAATATGAACAATATCAGAATACTAATTGCGGAAGACGACACGAACATACGGAAACTTCTTGAAAAATATCTAAAGGCCGAGGGGTATCTTGTGTTGAGCGCGTCCGACGGGGAAAAAGCCCTCGACATATGGTATGAAGAACCATTCGACCTTGCCATACTCGATGTCATGATGCCCAATCTGGACGGATGGGGGGTTCTTGAAGAAATACGCGCTGAAAGCTCCATCCCCGTAATAATGCTCACCGCGAAACGCGAAGAGGCGGATCGCTTGCAGGGGTTTG
>CAZWVS010000300.1:0-1687 GCA_964636935.1 uncultured Clostridiaceae bacterium | reverse complement strand
TGCCGTCAACGGTGCATACCCTTATATAGTAATAGACATACTTTTCATCCGTCAGCTCGCGTTTCGGCATAAGGCTTTCAAGGTTTTCGGTGTCCTTCCATGTTATTTCAAGTTCCTTTTTATTCCCTCCCTCGATCTTATGCACAACTTCACCGTTGCGGACTATGTCAATCGTTTCTATGGGCTGCGTTGTGACGGCGTGTGCCTTTATCAACCGGCAATCCTTGCAATCAATATGTTTTTCCTCCCCCATCGGGGCGCCATTCACATGAAAGGATATGATCATCCTGGGGCCCGATGTTGCGAAAGTCCGCCTGTTGATCAAAGCTTCGAATATGTTTTTTCTGGAAAGGCTCTTTGCGTATACCCCTGTGATACCCCCTTGATCGGGATTTCCCGGTTCCGCACGATGATTGTCCGTCCCTCCTGTGAATCCGAATTTGTAGCCCAGGTCCAACGCATGCCTTACGGATAGCGGGCCCCCTTCTTCGGATATGCCCCAATGGGAGCAGATTTCAACCAGTCTTTGCCTGTCCGGGTTGTCCGGCGCATGCCAATTTATGCCGTGAAACTTGGGGGCGTGCGGGATGAGCAGATAATCCGTGCCTTCCAGCTTCCCGAAAACATTGTCCATCGTCACCCTTTCCCCGTCCGGCCCCTGGACTATCATTCTCCCTTCTGCATCGGGGAAATATACATTTCTATGCTGCTCAAGCGTCCCTATTTCATAACCGAGAAGTGTGACGAACCTACCGGGTTCATTGTATTTTTCAACCGCCTTCTTTGTCATCGACCACTTGTCTTCAAGAGTGTAGTTGTAGGATTGGATGTCTTCAAAATGGTCGGCCAAAGCGGCAAAATCCAGTCCTTCGATATCACGGGCCCACAAAAAATTGTCATCGGTTGTCCCCACCCCGTCGGATATTTCAGTATGGCTGTGGATCTCGCCGTAATACAGTTTAAACCCTTCGGGGGCGGCTTTTGGACAAATTGGATTGGATATCCCCATAAGGCCGTTTTCCTTGTCCGTAACCAGTATTCTCGTCGTTCCCCCGTCCGCAACCGCCACATTTTGAATTTCCTTGGACCCATGGTGTTCTTTTTTGAAGTCAAACTCTTTTTCCGAATCAACAGTACCTTGAACCGCCTCGATGCTTATTTTACCTTCATAATGCCATGATGCATTGTGATTTTGAATGTCCGATGCTATGACCTTCAACGCAAACTTTTCCCCGACATCGGGTGTGGCCGGGGCGAAACATCTGAAATTGACGGGACTGTTCCCCACTACCCTGACTTCGGGATTGGGCAGCACCGGCTTGAATTCATTATTGCCTTGATAATCTATTGCGGTTCTCAGCGGATAGGTTTTCGCACTCCCGTTAATGACAGGCGGCTTGCATGACGGGTCTCCGACAATGATTTTTATCTCTTCGCCTTCCTGCAGCCCGCCCTCTTCCACGACCACCTCTACGCAGGTGAAAACGGCCCCCGTCGAGTGAACTATGGTTTTCAACACTGCGTTCCCTTTCGAAACTTTCGAGGTTATCCTGGCTCCATATCCGTCCATCCCATCGGGCCCTTGGTAACACATGAGTGAATTCCCCATTTTGGAGCCGCCGAAACCCAGCGGGAAAAACACGGCGACCCTTCCACCTTTTAACAGCGGGGTTTCTCCCGGCGTCAC
>CAZWVS010000299.1:0-1696 GCA_964636935.1 uncultured Clostridiaceae bacterium | reverse complement strand
GATAAGCGAATTGATGAATTCCTTCAATTCTTCGGCATATTTGCTGAGTTCGTCAACCTTTTCCCTCAACTCTTCCAGGACTTTTTCATCGATTCCGCCTTCACCGCCGTTTGGATCACCGTCACCGGGATCCTCCTCCCCATCGGTGATGTCGAACATATCCGCAAGCGCTTCTTCCACGTCGTCGCCGAATCCGTAGATGAACTGGTCATCCACCTGATATCCGGTTATGACCTGCCTGACCTCGGGAATGGAAGCCGTGCCGGAAGCCTCGATATATATGGGTTCGACGTAAAGCACGCTTCCGCCTATCGGGATCACAAGCAGGCTGCCCTTATATACGTCCGAGCCGCCCTGTCCCCAAAGCGTCATGTTTTTAGATATGGAGTCGATTTGATTTATCTTAACCTCGATTTGGTTGGGGCCGAGCATATTGGTGTCTTTGGGATAGTTGTACAAAATGAGCTCGCCGTAGTTCTCAATCGAGTTTCGAACATTGAGCCACGCCACCATGTTGTGCCTTTGTTCGCTTTTCGGTGTAAAAGGCCTCATCAATATCAATTCCGTATCATTGGACACCTGCGGCAGGCTTATGGAGACATAATATGAATCTATGTCAACCGTTGCTCCGGCATTGTATTCCGCAGGATATTTCGCTATGTCCCACAAATCCTGCTGGCTGTAGAATTTGTCGACCTCATCCGGTTTGAGATGGTACTTTTTAAGAATCTCCGTCTGCAGTTCAAACAGCGACTCCGGGTATTTCATGTGCTTTTGCACGCTGGCGGGCAGGGGTTCACGGGTGAAAATACCGGGATAAATGGCGTCATAGACGTTTATTACCGGATCCTCTTCATCGATTATGTAGTATTCGACTTTGCCTTCATATGCATCCAACACTATCTTGACCGAATTTCTTATATAATTGAACGCACCGGAATCCTGTGAATATGGATAGTCTTGTGCGGTCGTATATGCGTCAAGCACCCATAAAAGCCTGCCCTCGTCGGTCAGAAGTATGTAGGGATCGGAGTCCACGGTCAAAAACGGGACCCCCATCTGTGCGCGTTCCACTATCTGCCTGTTCAACAGAAGCGTCGCATCCTTTGCGTATGACGAGGTCAGAAGCTTAAGATCCCCCATTTTAGCGGCATAAAGAAGCCTGTTTACAAAATTTAGCTTTATCCCTCCCTCGCCGTCATACCGGGTCTCCTCATTTCCACCCTTGTTGATTTCCAAATCTTCCGGATTGTTTGCATCGACAACCGCATAAGTGTCGGTCAGCTCCGCGTAATACAGTTCCGGCCTTGTGACCTGTAAATTGTCATATTCGCTTGTGTGGTCGAGACCGCTCATTATGAACTCTATCTGTCCCTGTTCATTGGTGCGGTTGATGGGGTTTATCACTATGCCGTATCCGTGTGTATAACGGTAAACCCTGTTTATGTAGGAATCGTCCGGAAGCTGTTCGGGCGCCAGTTCCCTGGCGCTGATGAACACGGGGCGCTGCACCCCGTCGAGCTCGTAATTGACTATGTCCCCGTCCCTGAATGTATAAAACAGGGTATTGCTTTGTATCTGGGTGTTGGTCCTTATGGCGGACCTGTAGTCCATTATCCTCACATTCTCTATGGTCTCCCTGTTATCTTTGAGCATCTGCGGGGTCAGGACCTCCACGTTTTCTATATCCATTTCC
>CAZWVS010000298.1:0-1710 GCA_964636935.1 uncultured Clostridiaceae bacterium | reverse complement strand
CGCACTGGAAGGGATCAGGAGCATGGAGAACTTCTTTAAAAGCATAGGCCTGCCCGTGACACTTAGAGAGCTGGAAATCGGCGAAGACCGCATTGATGAGATGGCCGAAAAATGTGTGGGAGATGGAACAAAAGGAAATTTTGAGAAACTGAAAAAAGTGGATGTTAAAAATATCTATAAGCTTGCGCTTTAAGTCTATGAGGTGATAAATGGCTAAATATGAACGAAGATTGACGGGGGATTTCAATTCATTCCTCAACCGGGTCGACAACGACATCATGAACGGCAGTGTGTCGGTAAGCTATGAAGACGGCAGCGATATAACCATAGGCGACGTTAAAACCGCGGTCAGGGTTTATGAAAGATACAGCATGCTGGGCGGGAACCGGGTCAGTATGAATGTGACCATTGTCGGCAAGGGTGAAGAGCTGTTCATTTCCGCAATCACTTCCGGCGGAAGCCAGGCGGTGTTCTTTAAGATAAACACCTTCGGCGAAGAGGCTTTTTTGACACTGTGTAAAAAGTCGGTGAACGACTTTCTCAACCGGCAGCCATAGCCTTGCCTTGTGCTAGCCTTGGTAAAAACGTCGCCGTTTTGCCTAAGGCAAACGGGCGACGAAAATACCAAGGCAAATGAAAATAACGTGAAACCGGTAAGGGGATTTGTTTTATGAAAAGAAAACCAAATGTTGTTTTTGTGTTAACAGACGATCAGGGATATGGTGATCTTGGATGCCACGGGAACCCGATAATCAAGACTCCAAACATTGACAGATTTCACGGGGAATCAACAAGATTGACAAATTACCATGTGGGTCCGACATGCGCACCGACAAGGGCTGGTTTGATGACAGGTCATTACGCTAACAGCACAGGGGTTTGGCATACATTTAGCGGAAGGTCCCTTCTAAGGGAAAACGAGTGGACGATAGCCGATGCGCTTTCTGAAAACGGGTACAGGACCGGTATATTTGGAAAGTGGCATTTGGGAGACACATACCCGTACAGGCCCTGCGATAGAGGTTTCCAGGTTTCCGTGACGCACGGGGGCGGCGGTATTAGCCAGATACCGGATTACTGGGGCAATGATTATTTTGATGATACATACAAGGTCAACGGACAATTAAGACAGTTTGAGGGCTATTGCACTGATGTTTTCTTTTCGGAAGGTACTAGATTTATAGAGGAAAATCGTGACAACCCCTTTTTCTGTTATATAGCTCTTAATGCCCCGCACACTCCTTTAAATATCAATCCCGACTATGTTTCGATGTATGATGGGTTGACTGACGAGAAAAAAGCCCGGTTCTACGGGATGATAACAAATATTGACGAGAATTTCGGAAAACTTAGAAAGAAGCTTGACGAACTCGGGATAGAAGACAACACAATACTGATTTTCATGACTGACAACGGCTCTGATTCCGGACTCGAGGTTGATGAAAACCAGTTTGTGACCAGTGGCTTCAATGCAGGGATGCGCGGCAAGAAGAATTCCGAATACGAGGGCGGCCACAGGGTGCCGTTTTTTATAAGATGGCCAGCTGGAAGTATAAGCCCGGGGAGGGATATCGACAGGTTGGCAGCTAATGTGGACTTCATGCCAACGATATTGGATTTTTGCGGGATTCCAGCCAGGAAAGACATCGAGTTCCACGGAAGAAGCCTCAGGCCGCTTTTGGAAGGAAGAGGGGAGTGGCCAGACAGAAC
>CAZWVS010000297.1:0-1712 GCA_964636935.1 uncultured Clostridiaceae bacterium | reverse complement strand
AAATCCTATAGGGGAATTCATTTCCGGACAGCAGCTAACCGTAGCATCCACAGGCAACCTTGGCCTGGGAGTGGGCATAATGGGAGCGAAATTGGGATATCCCGTTACAGTTCACATGTCCAAAGACGCCAAGCAATGGAAAAAAGACAGACTTGTAAAAAACAATGTTGAGGTCATAGAACATACCGGTGATTTTACAAATGCGGCAAAAACCGCCAGGCAAGAAGCGGCGGAAGGGGAGAACATACACTTCATAGATGATGAGAGATCCATTGATTTGTTTCTCGGATACGCAGTAGCGGCAATCAGGATGAGCAAAGAGCTTGAAAGCATGAATATACGGCCAACGGGCAAAAACCCGCTTTACCTGTATCTCCCCTGTGGAGTAGGGGGCGCCCCCGGCGGAATAACTTTCGGTTTTAAGACTATTTACGGTGAAAGAGTGAAATGCTACTTCGCAGAACCTGTTTCTTCGCCGTCCATGATGCTGGGGGTTATGACCGGTGAACATGGGAATTTGAATGTAAGGGAATACGGACTTGACAACGAGACCGAACTTGACGGTCTTGCCGTCGCCAGTCCATCGGATTTCGTATCACCGATGATGGAAAAACTGTGCGACGGGTTTTACACGGTCTTGGATGAGGACATGTTCAAATATTTATATCTTGCAGGCAAAAGCGAATCAATTCGCATTGAACCTTCAGCCGCGGCCGGAATACCGGGTCCGGCTGTAACAGGTAATTTAAAGGAAAAGGGCACCCATGTGATATGGACGACGGGGGGGCTGCTTGTTCCCGATGACATTTATGATAGAATGTACGACAGGGGGAAATTTTTATATGAAAACGGTTGGAATTGATTTGACGTTTCTTGCGGGCATCGAAGGAACAACAGGGGAGGAAGTGTTTGCCCTGGGGCTTCTCGACGGTCTATATTCAGCCGGTAAAAACGAAAAAATAGTGGTATATGCTACAAAACCAGTGAAAAAACAGCTGATAAACCGTTACCCAAAGCTTCATGTATTAGATGTGAAAAAAGGAGGCAAATCCTTCTATTACAGGAAACTGAGACAGCTTATAAAAAAGTTCCCTGTGGACATTATGTACTACCCGCACCTGCACAGCAGAATAAATGAAAAACCCGGATGCTCCGCAGCAGTGACAGTCCATGGTCTCAAATCAAAAAAAATATCAAGGCGTGAAAAATCAAAAATCAATGAAAAACTAAGAAGAATCGATTATATAGCCGCGGCAAGCGAATTTGTCAAAAACGAAATACTGATTAGAAACAAAAAAATGCAAAGCGACCGGATTAAAGTCATACACAACCCGGTATCGGATATAAGGCAGGGGATCGATATTGTTCTTAAGAAACAATTCATGCTGGCTGTCGGCGGCGATGAGGCGCGTGAAAACATGGTGGCTGTTATAAAAGCATTCGGTAAAATAAAGAACGAGATACCCCATGACCTGGTGATCATCGGAGACGTTGATGAAAAAAGCAGGGCGTACAGGCTTATTAAAAAAGCCGGAGTTGAAAATCGAATAATAATGACTGGCAAGATAAGCAGGGACATACTGTTCGGTTATTACAGAAATACCGACTTATATATCAATGCGTCAAGATACATGGGTTTCGGATATACGCCGTTGGAAGCCCTCGCCAGCGGAGCAAAGGTCATAACAACAAAAACCCCTTCGCTAGACGCG
>CAZWVS010000296.1:0-1740 GCA_964636935.1 uncultured Clostridiaceae bacterium | reverse complement strand
AGAACGGGTTCTTCAACTTCGAATCCGGCTAAAACGGATGTGTCTTTAGTTATCACACCGTCGGCTACCAGCCTTGATATGAGTGTCAGATCCCTGTCGTCGTCGGTCTTAGTCCCAAGGGCTTCAAAAACCGCTTCCGAAATGTCGCCCAAAGACAGGTTTTCATCCGCCTTGTCAGCAAGCGCGGTCATTTCGAGTGATGCGGCAAAATTCATGGTGGTCTCCCAGTCGAAGTGCAGTCCGTACTCATAACCCAGTGAGGAAAGAAGAACCTTTGTAAAGCCTTGGCCCGTTATGGGTTCGTTGGGTTTGAAGCTCCCGTCGGGATAACCGAGCCATCCGAGCATGGGGTTCGCCTTCAGATATTCGAGCACAGGTTGCCAGAATTCCGTGGTATCCTCCGCATCTGTGAAGGTTTCCCCGCCATTAAACGCGAATGCGTCTCCGTCGAGGCCCAGCAATCTCAAGTTTACCAGGGCGGCCTGTTTCCTTGTTGCCGTTTCTGCCAAATACTCCTCCGTCACGCCTTCCCCGCTTCCCGTGATGACTCCCAGTGTTTCAAGGGCGTCTTCCGCAGTTGCTGCGGATACGGGAATGGAAAGGAACGAAAAGAGGACAGCCATTGCCAGAATCATAGATAATGTCCTACTTTTTTTCATTCATATTCTCCAATCTCAAATGTTATTAGTGTAAATTTATCATAAATATCCCCAACTTAATAAAAAATAATGCTGTTAGCCCACTTGTTACAAAAATGCAAAAAAAAATCCTTTTTCAAAATTAGTGATATAATTTTCCCATGATTTTTTGAAAAAGGATGGATTTATGGAATCAAAAATAAAAAATTACGAAAATATAACCCGTTTTGACGACAGGGATATCGAAAGATTCGATTCAATATATAAAAGGTACAAGGATATGTATTCAGATTCCGAAAGCGCACTGCCCATGTTCATAATCAACACGCCCGTAAAAAAGCATACATGGGAGGAAAAAATCGCAAGTCCGGCGGTGATGCTCGAGGATGACCTGCTTTCAATCAAGGCTCATGCAGACATGGGGGACGACAGGGTGCCCGCGGCAAGGGTGAGTTTCGGAACGGCGCAGGTAGCGGCTGCATTCGGATGTGAACTGTTCTTCCCTCCCGACAACCTACCTTGCGCAAAGACACATGTGCTGCATGACATCGAAAAGGTGCGAAATCTGGAAAAACCGGAAAAAGGGGCGGGATGGTACGACAGATTTTTCGATTTCTCGGAGTTTTATCTGGAAAACCTCCCCCGCGGTGTGCAAGTTCAGATGCCTGACATACAAAGCCCCTTCAACAACGCTCATTTGATAAGGGGGAACGATATAATTTTCGATTTCTATGACAATCCCTTCGAGCTTGAAATCCTGCTGGACATAGTTACGGATTATATGATCGGCCTGGTCGACGAGCTAAAAACATATACGACGGATCCGGAAGAGTGGTTTTTCGACTGGGGATGCCTTTGGAAGGGACGGGCCAGGATCAGCAACTGTTCAACCCACCTCATCAGCCCGGAAATGTATAAGAAACATGTATTTGAAAGGGATGAGCGTTTCATCGGTTCAATAGGGGGCGGAAGGATCCACTACTGCGGTTCCCACCCTCAGGTTATTGAGAGCTTTGCCGGGATGTCCGGGGTCACCGGTTTCGACTATGATGATTCCCTGCACCCCCTTCAGGGACTAAGCCGCCTTTTACCCGCAAACATG
>CAZWVS010000295.1:0-1759 GCA_964636935.1 uncultured Clostridiaceae bacterium | reverse complement strand
ATAGAGGAGTACCTTTCAAAAGAGACTGACGCATCCCGGGGAGGGATAAGCGTAGCCGCCCGGTGCGCATCGGGTTCATATAAAAGAGCGCTGGAGATCCTGGATTCGGAGGATTTCACAAAAGGCAGGCGGACATCGGTTTCTTTTCTGGAAAAGGTGATAGAAAAAGATTTCAAATCAGCCGGTGAAATTCTGACCAAGCTCAAGAGGGAGGAGACGGCCGGATTTTTCGGAACAACTTCCGGGCTCTTGAGAGACATGGTGTTGTTTCGAACCGGAATCGGTGAAGACCGGTTGATAAATATCGATTTGAGGGATACCATAATAAAAGGCGCCAACAGATATCCGGAAACCGTACTTGCGAGAATCGCCTTTATAATTGAGGACACATCGGTGAAAATAGGATATAATGCGTCATTAAAGCAGATTTTTGATGCTATGATTATAAAAATAACGGAGGAATTGGCCAAATGGTAAAAATAGTTGGCGTGAAATTTAATAACAACAATAAAACATATTTCTTTTCACCTGGAGCGCTGATACTTAAAAAGGACGACAACGTGATAGTTGAAACGGCAAGGGGGACCGAGTTCGGAACGATTGTCATTGAGGAAAGGGAGGTCGAGGACAAGGAAATCGTATCACCTCTCAAGGAAGTCATCAGAGTGGCAATGGATAAGGACATCGCACAGATGGAGGAAAACAGGGAAAAGGAAAAGGAAGCCTTCGACATATGTGTCGACTGCATAAAAAACCGGGGCTTGGAAATGAAGCTCATAAATGTTGAATATGCATTCGATAACAATAAAATACTTTTTTACTTCACTGCGGACGGAAGAGTGGATTTCAGGGAACTGGTAAAAGACCTTGCGGGTATTTTCCGTACCAGAATCGAACTCAGACAGGTAGGGGTCCGGGATGAAGCCAAGATAATCGGAGGTATCGGAGTATGCGGCAGGGTCCTTTGCTGCAATTCGTTTTTGGATGAATTCAGACCGGTTTCCATCAAAATGGCAAAAGAGCAGAACCTGTCGCTCAACCCGTCAAAAATATCCGGCATATGCGGGAGGCTCATGTGCTGCCTGAGATACGAACACGAGACATATGAAGAACTTATAAAAGCAACTCCGGATGTGGGCACCCATGTTGAAACAGAAGACGGCCCGGGTGAAATAATAGATGTGAATCTTCTAAGAGGAACCGTAAAGGTCAGGTTGAGAAAAGAGGATGTGGACATCAAGTCATATAAGATAGCGGATATTAAGACTTTAAAAAGAAGAAGGTCTTGAAGCAATCGGATAGGAAATTTGAATTTTAGGAGGAAATGGCAATGGATGTATGGAAATTTGCAATCAATATGGAAAAAGAAGGCGAAAAATATTACAGGGAGCAGGCTGAAAAGAACAAAGGCGGTAAACTTGGGACGGTTCTTTCCTCACTGGCTGAAGATGAAAAAATGCATGCCGACGTACTTGAAAAAAAGCGGAGGCAGCTTGACTATGAACTCGAAAAGAGCAATGTTAAATAATATTACGACGTATTCAGTGGAGCGGAAGAGTTTAAAGACGAGACAAAGGAACAGCCAAAACAGATCGATTTCTACAGGATGGCGCTGGAAAAGGAACAGGAAAGCATAGATCTTTACAAGAAAATGCTGTCCGAAGCCGACGGCATCAAAGAGACGGATTTATTCGGATGGCTTATCGAGCAGGAGGAAAAGCACTACAACCTGCTTTATGGTCTCATAACGCTTCTTGAA
>CAZWVS010000294.1:0-1774 GCA_964636935.1 uncultured Clostridiaceae bacterium | reverse complement strand
CCATGGTCTTCGGGCAAGTCATAATTTTCATTCCCCAGATATATGATTTGAAAGCCCTTGATGTTGCTTAAAAGATTGTGGTCGTACAAAGCCAGGTTGTGATATGACATGGGGTCTGCAAACATCACGCAGTTGTAAAGTATATTGAAAAACTCCAGATATTCTCCGGATATTTTCTCATAATGAAACAAGGACAACGCCCTGTTTCTCATTTCATTTAAATATGTCCGGTCGGGGTAATCATCAATAAGCTCCGTCATCCTGTCGGCCAGCGCCCTTTCATCATAATATGGCTCGTAATACCAGGCTTTGCCAAAAGTCACTTCAACCAGCGCCTCCTGTCTGGAGGAAATCACGGGCACGTTGTGAAGCATTGCCTCCACAGCCGTCATGCCGAACCCCTCGTATGTGGATGGAGTTACATAAGCGAAAGCGTTTGCAATCAACGGACCAAGCTTTTCGTTTTCCACAAAACCCAGATGCCTGACCTTGTCCTGCAGTCCGTGTTTTGCAATGATTTGCTTAATAGGGACGTTGTCATACGACGGTCCGACCAAATACAAAGGGATGTCGCAGTGCTTTTCAATCAGTTTATACGCTTTTATAAGGGTAGTGATGTTTTTATGAGTGAACCCCACATTCACGGACAAGAAGTATCCCCTTTTTGATTCCTCGACTGTTTCATCCGCTGTTATGGGGTTGTATATTTTTTCAAGCTTTTCGGAAAACGAGGGATAATGCTCTTTCATCTCATTATAATCGAAATCGGATATCGCTATGATCCTGTCCCTTAGGAAAAAGTCCAGATAATATAATATGCCGTCCTTTATTCTTGTGAACCTGTCGAAATGCGAAGGCACGGATTTAAAGTGTATGTCATGGGGCAGAACAACTGATGGGATTTTGAACTTTGCAAAACCGGTGTAATAAATGGGGAAGAACAATATGTCGGAGTCTTTTAGATTTTTCTTGATCAAATAGGTTCTTATATACATGTCCTGAATGAATTTCTTTATTTTTTTCCTTTTAAATACAACAAACTCCGCGCCGGGCGCAAGCCCCTTGGCTTTTTCAACAAAGTCCTCATAGCAAAAAAGAAGCAGCCCCGTCTCAGGCGATATGCGCGTAAAGCCCAGAAGCAGATTGCAGACCACCTGCTCCTTGCCCCCCCTGAAGTCCTTTCCGAAACTGGTTAAATCGATCGCTATCTTCATCTGCCGCCCCCTGCCAGCTCCATCAGCATGCCGTTTATCATTTCAGCAACCACCGCAGGTCTGTATCTTTTAAAAACCTGTTCCTTATTAAACTTGATTTTCACGGGATCCCCCGCCTGCTCCAAAACCTGTTTGATCCGCTCCGCCAGGACGGTCTCATCCTCAATGTCCGTGAAATACTCCGCCAGGTTCATTGTGGACTCCCTCATTATTTCAATATCCGACACCAGCACCCTCTTTTCAAAAAGCATGGCTTCAAGCGGGGTCATCCCGAACCCCTCGAACATCGTGGGGCTTACGAAAAGGTCCGCCTCGCTGTAAAGGTAGTTCCTTTCGCCGTGGGAGATGTATCCTGTGAAAATCACCCTGTCGCTTCTATTCTTTATATTGTCCGCTTCGTCCTGTTCTTCTGTGCCGATCAGAACCAGGTCGTGCTCTACTTCGTCCTTGATAAGGTTGAATGCTTTTATAAGGGTGTGGATGTTCTTATGGTATCTTAAGGAATTGACGCAAAGTATGAAGGGTTTTTTTACAGGGAATTCACGCATATCCTTTGAATC
>CAZWVS010000293.1:0-1781 GCA_964636935.1 uncultured Clostridiaceae bacterium | reverse complement strand
TGCCGGTAAAAACAAAACAACCGATAAGCAGGGATTTGATTTTCCCGGTGATGGAGGAAATAAAAAAGGCACAGGTCAAAGCGCCGGTCGGGCAGGGCCGGGTAATGATAAAAAACCCCGCAAATTGCGGAACCGATGTAATAGCAACCTTGACCGTCGCTTTAAAAGGGGAGGGGACATGAGGGATATAAAAGGATTAAAGTGCCTTGTGACCGGTGCCAGCAGGGGCATCGGTCTGGAGATAGCGAAAAAGCTTCATAAGGAAGGGGCTCGGCTTTGCCTGTGCGCATCGAAGCCTGATAGTTTTGATGACGTACGGCAATTTTTCGACCCGGCAAAAACCCATTTCCTATACGGGAACCTAAGAGATGTGGATGTCCCGGCGGCCATTGTTGAAAACGCGGCGAACAAGATGAACGGAATTGATGTGGTAATAAACAATGCGGGAAAGGCTTTCGCAAAATCCGTTGAGCAAACCCTGCCCGGAGATTGGGACGAGTTGATGGAATTAAACGCAAGGGCGCCTTATCTCATTTGCAGACAAAGCCTGAAGCACCTTGTGAAATCCGATTATCCGGTCATCATAAACATATCTTCCGTAGTGGGCAGGATCGGTTATGAAAACCAGGCTGCATATTCTGCTTCAAAACATGCGCTTGCAGGATTTTCAAAAGCACTTGCGCGGGAGGTCCAAAAAGACGGAATCCGGGTGCATATGATTTCCCCTGGAGGAGTGGCGACTGAAATGGTTCTTGGGACCAGGCCCGATCTGGACGAAAATGTTCTAATAAAACCTTCCGAAATCGCCGATATGGTATGGTTTCTGATTGCCAGTGACGGCAACGCGGTTATTGATGAAATAAATGTAAGGCGAAAAGCAAGCACGCCTTTCGCATAAAACTCCGATCCATGAAATCATTCGGATTGTTCATACATTTCGGCCAGCATCACGGCAACTTTTTCAATAAACTTTGAACCCAGGATGACGGCGATGTCCCCCTCTTTCATGTTTTTGTAAAGATGGTTTGTTATTGATTCGTAATCGGGAAGATATATGGCGTCGGCACCCGTCTTTGCGATTTCCTCCGCCATAATTTTGCTGCTCACCTCGGTCCCCGTCTCTTCGCGGTCGTTGTATATGTCCGCCGTTATTATGTGGTCGGCATATCCGAAGCTTTTTATAAAGTCATCGAACAGCACCAAAACCCGTGTATATGTATGGGGCTCGAAAACAGCCCAGATTTCACGGTGCTTCATATTGGCGGCGATTTCGAGGGTGCTGTGGATTTCAGCCGGGTTGTGGGCATAATCGGCAAAAACCTTGATGCCGCGGGAATCGCTTTTAAGCTCAAAGCGCCTTCTCGGGCCTTCCATGCTACCGAGCGCGGTCAGGATATCGGACAGATTTCCCCCGCAGATTGCGCATGCGGCTACCGCCGACAAGGCATTTAGAACATTGTGCCTTCCGGGAAGGTTTACCCCGGCCCTACCCTTGTGGATGCCGTCAATATATAGATCGAAGGACGCCCGGCCATCGGCATCGAATTCCAGATTGCATGCGGTATAGTCAAGCTCTTTGTTATCCAGCCCGTAGCGGATGACATTGCAGTTGACCTCATTTTCTAAAAAAACGGTGTTCTTGTCGTCGTGGCATAAAACCAAATATCCCTCTTCCGGGATCAGTTTTGCAAAAGCCAGAAAGGAACGCTGCATTGCGGCAAGATCTTCAAACCAGTCCACATGGTCGTAATCTATGTTTAAAACAATCCCTATGTACGGGT
>CAZWVS010000292.1:0-1808 GCA_964636935.1 uncultured Clostridiaceae bacterium | reverse complement strand
GGTTCGGGCTGGATAGCAAAACGGACATAATCAATTCCGGATATGTGAACGCCCAGCACTACACGCCGGTGCTTACCGGAGAAGAGGACATAGAAAAAATAACAGAGGCCGCGGTTGAATATGACAGGGAGGCCACCACAAAAAGATTCGAGTTGCTTTGGGATATTTTCGAAGGGGTCTGTGAAGTGGAGCTTGCCGGACTCAGGGGTCTATGGTTCACGCCCTGGGATTATCTCATAACCCGCACGGGTGTGACGGAGGCGATGATCGATTTGCTTGAAAGGCCGGATTTTGTCAATGCATATGTGGCGAAGTATGTCGACGTGTCCGTCAAAAGGCTTCACAGATATCAGGAGCTTGGCCTTTGGTCGTCAAACAATACAAATGTAAAGACTGGAAGCGGCGGATTCGGATATACGTCGGATCTTGCCCAACCCCCGAGGCCAAATATAGGTGTGGACACCAAACAATTGTGGGGCTGCGGCAACGCCCAGATATTTTCGGACGTATCCCCCGATATGCACTGGGAATTCTCGTTGAGGCATGAACTAAAATGGCTTGAAAATTTCGGACTCAATTATTACGGATGCTGTGAACCGCTTCATAACAAGATAGGGATACTGGAAAACATACCGGGCCTTAGGAAAATATCAATGAGCCCGTGGGCCGACCTGGATACGGCGCGGGAAAAAATCGCAGGCAGGTTCGTGATGTCCGTAAAACCCAACCCGGCCACATTGGCCATGCAGCCCTTCAATGAGGAAATCATCAGAAAAGAAATAAACGAAATCCTGGATAAAACAAAAGATCATCCGACGGAAATCGTGCTAAAGGATATCAGCACGGTTAAGGGCGAGCCTCAAAGACTAAAGATATGGAACGAGTTAGTGATGGACGAAGTTCACAAGAGATTCGGATAAGGAGGAGTGTATGGCAAGGAGAATAAGGGTAAGCGCATTAAGCGGAAGCAGGGCACTTGCCTGCGGAGCAAATGCCGGGCAATCATACTCCATAATGAAGGACTTTTGGAAAAGGGGGATGGAACTTGCGGCATGCGACAGGCCGGACTATATGGTTCTTCCCGAAGCCTGCGACAGGTTCCTCGACATGGACGAAAAGCAAAAACCTTCCTATGATGCGATACGCGAAGAGCAAAGCATTGATTTTTTCAGCGGCCTTGCGGTTGAATATGAAACCGCCGTCGTATTCAATACGAAATTGAAAAACAGGAACACCTCATATGCGTGTCTCAAGGATGGCAGCCTTGCCGGTAAATACGACAAGGTCTACCCGATGGATTCTGAAATTGAAGGGGGTATAGTCCCCGGAAGGGAACCGGCGGTCTTTGAATTCGGAAAGATAAGGAGGGCGGGGTTTGTTGTCTGTTTCGATTTGAACTTCAAGGAGCTGAGGGACGAATATGCCGGATTGAAGCCGGAAGTCATGTTTTTCTCATCCATGTACCACGGAGGGCTCGCTCAAAAAACCTGGGCTTACGAGACACGCTCCTTTTTCATAGCGTCGGTCTGCGGCCATCCTTCCGGGGTCACGGCGCCAAACGGGAGGGTGATTGTAAAAAGCACCAATTACACCCCGTACTGCACCGCCGACATTAACCTGGACAGCGCCCTTGTCCATCTGGATTATCATGTCGACAAGCTGAAGGAAATCAAGAAGAAGTACGGTGACGGCGTATCGATTGACGACGTAGGTTATCTGGGATCCGTGTTGGTGTCATGTGAAGCTGAAGACACCACAATAGATGACGTCATAAAGGAGTTCGAGCTTGTCAGGCTGGACGATTATCT
>CAZWVS010000291.1:0-1814 GCA_964636935.1 uncultured Clostridiaceae bacterium | reverse complement strand
GATGACTTATTCATTCGATTACAACTATGGGGCCTATCCACAGGAACTGATTATGTATTTCAGTGCGGACTATGTGAATTCCAAGCCTTTTGTGGAGGTTTCGGTGCTCACACCGGAAGGCCGGGATATAAGAATTATAAGAAAAGGTGTGACGGCCAAGGAAACATACCGTTTCAACCAGGATATGAAGCTGGAGCAGAAACTCGGTGAAAAAACATCGTTGATCGGTCTGTTTTCAACAATCGATCCAAAAGATTCGAGCAATCCGGAAGTCGCCAAAGGCACTTATACGGTGACAGTTGAGACACAGACCTTTGAAGAAGGCAGCAATGTCGATGTTGAATTTGTAATGCACGGTCTTGTTTACGGGGTTGCCGGAACGGACCACAGGAGAAGGGATCTGGGCATAGCCCTGCTTTGGGGGACGCCCGTGGCCCTTTTGTTCGGACTGCTTGCCTCCGTAGGCGTTTCGGTGCTTTCGATGGTCATTGCGGCAGTCGGGGTGTGGTTCGGAGGATGGGTTGACGCGCTTATTCAAAGGATAACCGAGATAAACATGCTGCTGCCTTTCCTGGCGTTGCTGGTTATGATAGGCACGTTCTATTCAAAGAGCATCTGGGCTATGCTGGGGGCGACGATACTGCTTAGCATATTCACTGCGGTTATCAAGACCTACAGGGCTACATTCATGCAGCTTAAGAGCGCGCCCTATGTTGAGGCTGCGCAAACTTACGGAGCCAGTAATTCAAGGATCATTTTCAGATATATGATTCCCAGAATAATTCCCCTGCTGATTCCGGCGCTGGTGCTTTCGATTCCGAGTTTTGTATTTCTGGAAGCGTCGTTGAACGTGCTCGGCCTTGGCGACCCGGTGCTGCCAACATGGGGAAAGGCTATTTCCGATGCATATTACCAGGCGGCTTTATATAACGGACATTACTACTGGATACTCCAACCCGCCATCCTGCTTATGATAACGGGTTTGGCATTCGCAATGGTCGGATTTGCGCTGGATAGACTTTTCAATCCGAGATTAAGAGAACAATAAGAGGTATTTTTAATGGCTAAAAAGGATGTATTGCTAAAAGCGGAAGAATTGAATCTTCACTTTAAAATAAAATCGGGGGATGTCCGCGCAGTGGACGGGGTGAACTTCGAGTTATATAAAAACGAGGCCGTTGTCATATTGGGCGAATCGGGCTGTGGAAAGACATCGCTGGCAAAAGCGCTTCTGAGACTGCTGCCCAAGAACGTCAAGACATATTCGGGAAGCGTGTTCTTGAACGACCTGGATATAATGGCGCTCAGCGACGAGGCATATAGGAACGAGATAAGGTGGAACAAGATTTCAATGGTTCCCCAGTCTTCCATGACATCGCTTAATCCTGTTTTAAAAGTCGGCGACCAGGTGTCTGAACCACTCACTATAAGAGGAGTGGATAAAAAGGAAGCCATTGAAAAGGTCAGGGAAATGTTTGCCAATGTGGGTGTTCCCGAAGATTTCATAAACAGATATGCGTTTGAATTGAGCGGCGGCATGACTCAGAGGGTTGCGATTGCAATGTCCCTCATAACCGTGCCCGAGGTGGTCATACTTGACGAACCGACTTCCGCGCTTGACGTGCTCACACAGGCCAACATAATGAACCTTTTAAAAAGGATAAAAAAAGAAGAAAACGTAAGCTATATGCTGGTGACCCACGATATTGCAACATCATCCGAACTGGCCGACAGGGTTATTGTCATGAATGCGGGCCAGATAGTGGAAGCCACAGTGGCCGATGTGTTTTTCGAAAAGCCCTACCACCCGTATT
>CAZWVS010000290.1:0-1816 GCA_964636935.1 uncultured Clostridiaceae bacterium | reverse complement strand
AAGCTCGAAAACCATGCGTCTTGCGGTTTCCGGAGTCCCCTTTTCAAAACCGGCATTCTGGTCGAAGCCGCCGATGAAGAACATCCTGTCGCCAATTCTCTTATAGGCTTCCCTTATATCGCAGTCTCCGCCCATTTGGGGAGGTGTCATTGTTTCAAGACCGTCCGCGCCGTTCTCCACGACTATGTCCAAAAGAGGCATCACCCCTCCGCAGAGATGGTAGACTACTTTTGTTCCCTGGTCGTGCATTGCGGCAATCTGCTTTTGGTCGTAAGGCAGACAGAATTCCTTGTGCATGGACGGGCTGATAACCGTGCTGGAGCCGGCGCCGCCGCCTGTTTCAATAAGGTCGAGTTCTATCTTCCCGCCAAGCCCTATGACACGGAGTTTTTTCTCCAGCATGGTGTCAAGCACATGGTGAAGCCAGTCGGGTTCGTCGATTGCCGTCATGATTATGTCCTGCGTCCCTATCATATACGCAAAACTCTGCCAGGGGCTTCCCTGGCCGAAGTGAAAATAACCGTCCCTTACAATACCGTTGTCGCCGATTTTCTTTTTTGCCTCGATGACAGGTGACCAGTCCACTTCCACAGGTATGGGGAAATACTTGTCCCAAAGCTCGAAATCCTCTTTGCTTTTTATCATATGTTCCACGAACCAGCCGGTCATTTCGTTGTCGCCCCGGATTTCGGTGAGATTCCCTTCGGGGGTTGTTATATCTATCCTTGTTTTGGTTATCCCGTCTTTGTCGGTTCCAAGATCGGTTTTCTTCACAACCCACTTGGCCCTGTCGCTATCCTTGTATATGAAACGGGGGCTTGCATATATCACCGGGTCCATCCCGAAATGTTCATAAGCCTCATATGCATCCATTCCGTTTAAATATGTTTTAAGATAATAAGACATCCAGTTGTGCACCTGGCACGGTAGCCGGTCGGCCTTCTGGTTGTTCAAAGCCGCCATGAATCTTTCTCTGCCTTTCATAATCACACCTCCATTGTTATAAACATTATATAGTAAAAGGATGTCCTGATAAACAGGCAGACGTATTTTTGTGAATATAAGGAACAATAGTCTTATGGTATAATATGCGGGAAAGAAACCGAATGGAGGCAAAGACATGATTTCCGAAAGCGAACAAAAGAAAAACATATTATTCGGATATCTTTACATAGCGGGCGGCATCATTTTCATGCTGATAATGGCGGTTGTTTTTGCCACGGACGACATAGCCACGGACACAAGGGAATATGTGGTGATGGCTATTGTTGCCTTGATCGGCGCAGCATGCATATACACCGGAATAAGGCAGATAAGGGATAACAAGATGCTTTTGGAAGGAATGCCAAAGGCAATGATAGATGAAATGATGACTGAAATGGCCCTTTTCAAGACCCTGGATATATCCGTCAGGGAGATAACAAGGCATATGACAGCCGACAAGGAACGGTATTTCATCAACAATCCGATCATCGTATATCAAGACGACGTCGTCGAAGCGCTTGAGAAATATAAGAATAAAAAAACAACGGGAAAAGAGATGCTTGTCTGGTGCCACATGATGACATTCAGCAAATGCTACAGCTACAATCCGGACAGATATGACGAGATTGAGAGCGTCATAAAAGCAATCCAGAAAAGACTGGCGAAAGAGGAGGATTTTTCCGAAGAGGAAATATACGGCCTTATGAGCGCACTGGAACAAAACGCCGAGATATGACCTGTTTTTCAATTAAACTTTAGGTCGCGGCTTTCCGAACAATTGAACCTCTCATGACTAAAGTCACGAGATTCTTAGATTGTCACCTCTATCGAG
>CAZWVS010000289.1:0-1835 GCA_964636935.1 uncultured Clostridiaceae bacterium | reverse complement strand
AAAACCGACACCGGTGAATACAGTATTGTGTCCGCTTTGTTGAAATACAGAAACAGCCGGATTTGCCAGTCCATAGGCGAGGCGGGTGATTATGAAAGCGACGGTAAAGTCGCTCTGGTTGAATTCAAAAAAGGCAAACCCGTTTTTGCATATCTCCATGACGGGACTTATTTGAAATACAGGGGACAATCACTTGTACAGGAGAGCAAGGCGGGGAATTATGAAAGAGCTCTTTGACAGACACAGGCATTTTGTGTTTTATGTGATTATTGGCACCATAGCAACAATAGTCGACTTGTCCATTTTCTTTTTCTTCACGGATGTGATCGGCCTGCATTATCTGCCTTCGAATATAATAAGTGTGTTTTTCGGCATACTGACAAGTTATGAATTGAATTCAAGGTACAATTTCAGAAAAACAAATTACAGGTTCAGAAGGTTTGTGTCATTTGCCTTCATTTGCATAATAGGAATGGGGTTGGGGTCGCTGCTGCTAACTGTTTTCTATGTGTGGCTGGATCTGCCCAAGTTCATAGCGAAGGTGATGTCCGTAGTCCTTGCGGGCGTATTTCAGTATTTTTTCAATAAGAATATCACTTTCCGGTCCCGGGTCAGTTGAGGAACACTGCAACCAAATCCTCATATTGACCGGTAGTAGGATCGATGCTGCCCGTTTCCGAAATAAGCACGGTTCTCGAATCTTCGCCGGAGACCGAAAGCGCATCATCGTCCAAAGCGCCGTCCCTATACACGCGAACGTTGTATACGGTTTGAATGACATTGGCTCCGTTGTCAAGTGTGAAAGTCAAAGAATCACCTGGCTTTAAAGAATCCAGTGAACGAAAAGCCCCGGCTATCCCCGAATAATATTTATATCCGAATATTATGCAGCTTCCGCTTTGTCCGGGTATGGCGCTTCCATGGTACCAGGAAAGTATGTCGGGGTAGTGAGCCACTTCAATCATCCCGTTTTCATCAAGGGGGACAGGGAGTATTTCCCACTCTTCATCGCCGATGACCAGTCTGGCCGGAGCCAGGGCCTGTTCGCCGGTGACGGGTATCTCCGGAAGAGGGCTCGGTGTCGGCAGGGGTTCGAACGAGGGGTTCCGTGTAGTTTCTACAACAATTCCGGAAAAATCCGACGGATCGGTTGACGGGGCGTCCTTCCCTTTAAACAGCAAATTGTCGAAAGCCAGAAAAAAGACCAGCGCTGCCAAAGCAAGAACTATTATCAATGCTGCTATCAACAACCTTTTGCGTGTCGAAGGGGGTCTTTTGGTTATTTTTGCCAATGAGTCCCTGACCTGGTCGCATTCATGCTCCCTGGGACACACATCGGTTTCCAGTTTCTTTAGATATGGACACTCTTTTTTGGTTACGGGACAAATAACTTTCATGCCGTTCTCCTGAAGTAAAGTATATCACAACAGGAACATTATATACTGTGGGAAGCTTTTTTCAATTTTTCTACCAAAAATTGGCCGATTCCCGATAGAAAGGGGACTTTTGTATAATACATGGTTTTGGATTCAACTTTTAGAGCATATCACCTAATATTGGCGCACTGAATCAGGCAAGGGAGGATGTGGTTCATGTAAAGGGGCAAAGTGCATTGTAAATTTTTGGAGAAATCCGTGCTGCCGATTACAAAAAAGCATTGTTACAAAAAAAGTTATTTCTTGACAGCGGCGGACCGCTAAACTAAAATAGTGTTTGCACACGGGGCTGTAACTCAGCGGGAGAGTGTCACACTGGCAGTGTGAAAGTCGTGGGTTCGATTCCCATCAGCTCCACCACAATAAAAGGGAGACGTTCGTCTCCCTTTTATTGTGGTG
>CAZWVS010000288.1:0-1841 GCA_964636935.1 uncultured Clostridiaceae bacterium | reverse complement strand
CTTGCATTCGCTTTCAGAATCGCTTTTGAAAAACCCCATCTGCTCCATCAATCCGGCAAGTTTTTCACTATCGCTTTCATTCATCTGACAACCGAAAGTCTTTATCATGTATTTCGGTTTTTTATCAGCCACTATATTTTTTACATACCCGGCGTATTCGCCTTCTCTTAATCTATAATCCATTGCAATCATTATATCAAAAAACGGATACAATATTACCCCGATATCATATCCGGGTCAATCCGTCGCTTCCCGATGCCCCAAAAGACATCTGTTATTAAACAATCCTTCAGACACAAAACATGCTGTGCGCCTCAAGATGCCGTCACTCTATTTCGCTCCTGTTTTCTTTAACCTTTTTCAGGAACTCCGCCAGGTTGCTTTCGATTTCGGCCAGAAGATTGTCCGTATATTCAAGGGCGGATTTTTTTATGACCGCGGATGTTTCGTTTGCCTCGTTTAAAATCGAATCGGCCTTTTTTTGCGCGCTTTCGGTCAGCTCCGCGGCCTGCTTTTTCGCCATGGCGACAATCTCGTGATCATTGACCTTTTCTTTTGTCTCTTTGATTATCCCGTCGGCTTCAACCTGGGCATTGGTTATTATTTTCTTTCTTTCTTCGCTGATCCATTTCGCATGTTTCAGCTCTTCCGGAAGACTCGCTTTGATTTCTCTTAGCAGCAGTGCCATTTCGTCCCTGTCTATTACGACCTTTGACGACAAGGGCAGCCTTTTTGCCTCTTCCAGCATTTTTTCAATTGACGCAAGCCTTTCATATACAATCATGCTACATACCGCCTTTTTTAAATTTATCCCTTATATCACCCAGTATTTCATCAGGCACAAGTCCGCTGATGTCCCCGCCGTTGGCAGCCAGCTCCTTTACTATGCTGGAACTCAAAAAGGAGTAGTGTATACCCGTCATGAGAAATATGGTTTCAACATCCTCATCCAGGCTTTTATTAAGGAGCGCCATCTGCAGTTCATACTCAAAATCAGAAACAGCCCTCAATCCCTTTACAATTCCGGCCGCTCCGGTTTTTGCGGCATAATCGATGAGCAGGCCTTCAAAGTGATCCACCTCTATGTTATCCATTCCCGCTGTAGCCTTTTCAAGCAGAAATTTACGCTCTTCAATGGAAAAGAAAGGCTTTTTCTTATCGTTGACACCGATCGCCACAATCAGTTTGTCACACATTTTGGCGGCCCTTTTTATAACATCCAGATGTCCTGATGTCACTGGATCAAAACTACCGGGACAAATCCATATCTTCATTCAACCTCCCCAATCCCCGGGGCGTCGGGAAAAGACCTGTAAAAACTGAATTGCACAATCCCGTACCCCCTTGTATCATATCGTTTGAACCCGGAAATGATCTCGGGCGGCAGAACCTTTGCTTCATGTTCCGCTACTATGATACTCTCATTTTCAATTATATCAGCTTCATGTATTTTTTCAATTGCAAGCGGCACAAGGCCCCGGCCGTAAGGCGGATCCATGAATATGCAGTCGAATTTAACCCCTCTTTTTTTTAAGTTCCCGATTGTCCTGATGCAGTCTCCCCGGATTATTTCTGTTCTGTCCCTGAATCTGCATTTTTCTATGTTCTTTTTCAATACGGAAACACTTTTATGGCTTCTGTCGACGAACAGGCACCTTTTCGCCCCTCGGGAAACGGCCTCAAGGCCCAGGGAACCGGATCCCGAATACAGGTCGAGGACACGGGCGTTGTCAAATATGTCCCCCAGTATATTGAAGAGGGCCTCCTTTGCCCGGTCCGCTGTCGGTCTGGTGCTGTCGCCGGCCGGTGTCTCCAGCTTTATTCCTCCTGCGCTCCCGGAT
>CAZWVS010000287.1:0-1858 GCA_964636935.1 uncultured Clostridiaceae bacterium | reverse complement strand
CAGGAATAGACATAATGTCTATAAACCTGCTGCTGGAAAACGAAACCGATCCCGTTGTCTGGCGTGGCCCTTTGATTGCCGGCACAGTAAAACAGTTTTGGAAAGACGTCATCTGGAAAGACATAGATTTCATGTTCATAGACATGCCTCCCGGGACCGGCGATGTTTCACTGACCGTATTTCAATCGCTTTCGGTGGACGGAATAATAGTTGTGACATCACCGCAGGAGCTGGTCTCCATGATTGTTTCAAAAGCTGTAAAAATGGCGGAGCTTATGAACATTCCCGTTTTAGGGGTTGTTGAAAACATGTCCTACGCAAAATGTCCGGACTGCGGGAAGGAAATCAAGATTTTCGGTGAAACCCATACCGTGGAAGCCGCCGCCAAGCACGGGCTTGAAGTGCTTGCCACACTTCCCGTCGATCCCGATATTTCAAAGGCGTGTGATGAAGGCGACATAGAAAAATATGAATCAAAATATTTCAACAAACTTGCTGAACTGCTTATAAAGATGGAGGAAGAGTAATGAGAATCGCAGTAGCTGGAACAAACAGACAGGTGGCGGCCCATTTCGGGCATTGTGACACTTTTCACATTTATGATACGAATCATGGTGAAATAATGAAAAATGAAGATGTCCCCAACCCGGGACACAAACCGGGATTTCTTCCGAATTTCCTGAACGAATCAGGCGTCGACGTGATTATCGCCGGCGGAATGGGAAGTCATGCAGTGGGGATTTTCAACTCCCACGATATCGAGGTTGTTATCGGAGCTTCCGGCGACTGTGACAAAGCCGCCAAAAAGTACTTGAACGGGGAACTCGAATCGACGGGTTCCGTTTGCCACGAACACGATTAACCTGTTTTTGGCATTATATCAGATGTATGAAGTAATAAGAATCAAGCAAGTATTCCCTGTCGTGTTTTTGCGCCAGGGAATACAAAAATCTTTTTAATCTATTAATGGTTTTTTCTTCCATGTTTAATTCATTCAACAGTTTAAAAAACTTCCCGTATTCGTCTTTTGTGGTCTCGTTTTTAAAGTATCCCCAGACATGCATTGCGGTATTTTCTTCATCGCCTAAGGACCTGTCCGAAGCAAGTGATCTTTCCGCTATCCTGTAAAATTCCACCGCCGGATACTCTTCTTCACTAAAAAGCCCGGAAATTTTTCTATAATCCGCCTGTGATTTTTCCATGACGGCGTATTTATATCTGCCCCAGTCCCTTTGAAGCATTCCTTGTCCCCTGCCGGGGTCGATACAGTTGAGACATTTTACAGCAGAAATGTTTTTATCCTTAACCTCAAGCATCACATCCAGCTGCAAATCCCTTATTCTTTCATAGAACACCATGAATTCGTCAATCATGACAGTATTTGTGTGTGCTCCGGGTTGTCTTTGACGGTTTTGCTGAGAATAATGTATTTTTTGTCTCCCGTCGTCATCCTTCCATGTCAGTGAGCACTTTTCAATCCAGTACAGGGCATCTTTTTCATCAGCCTTGTTGACTTTATTATGAAGATTGTCATAAACTACGGGAATGTCCAGTTTTTCCGACACCTCGAGTATGTCATTGATATTGTACGAACGGTCGTCATTTTCCAAAATCAGCCTGTCGGCAATTTTTTGACTTAATTTGTTATAATTTGCGACAAATGATTCAATAGCGCTTTTTTTGTCACCGTAAACTCCGCCAAGATGAAGTACTATCTTGCTTTTTTTATCGGTTCCAAGCGCCCTTAGGAATTTTTCGTGGTATTCAAGGTCAAGGATGGCCCGTTCAACGACTTCATTTCTTGGGGAATTCAATACCGTGTATTGCCCGGGATGCATTGAAACCCTCATGTTCGATT
>CAZWVS010000286.1:0-1884 GCA_964636935.1 uncultured Clostridiaceae bacterium | reverse complement strand
CTTGAGAACCTCTTTGGAAGAGCAGAAAACAATGCCGCATTCGCGGATATGAGGACTGTATTTGAAGCGGCAGGCGCAGATCCGTCGATATCCGATGATGATTTTAGACAGTGCAACATCTATTTTGAAGGGGAAGACATGACAGACCTGACTCTTCACATGACATATTTTACGGACAAGGGATATGACATATCTGTTCCTTTTGACGAGGTATATCCGTATCTTCAAGAAGATGTAGTGGATATGTTCGATTTCACAGTCGATTTAACTTAGACCTGCAACAATAAGGAATTATATATAAAGGAGGATGCTGTAAAAAGCATCCTCCTTTTCCCGTCCTTCATGTTCCAAACAGGGCTTGATGAATAATTTGAAAACGCCTTTTCATGGTGATTTCACGATATTCACATACCTTGTATATGAGTTTTGCGAGAATCCGGATTCCACGAACCCGCAGGCGGAAAGGAAAGATGAATAGGAATCCTGTCCATCCTTCACATCCGCATACCAGACTTTCGCCTCGGGAAAACGGTGGAACAAAAAATTCAATGTTTTTTTACCCAGACCCAGGCCGCGGTGCGATGAATCGATATAAATCCTGTCTAGTTCATAACAAAAACGGCTTGTCCTGAAAACTGCCAAAAAGCCGATAAGACCGCCGTCGTACATTATATTGAAAAGATATCCGTTTGAAAAAGCGTTGTAGTACCATCGAAACTCGGTGAAATCCTCCGGTGCGATGTCCGGTAAATCAGAAAAGACTTCGCAGGACATCTCGGTTATATAAGCAACATCTTCCGATCGGGCCTTTTTTATGTTAAGCATATTTCCCCCTGACCTTCATGTTTTCGAATTCAAATCCTCTTCACGGCCTAAATATAACACAGCCGTGCCGAAAGGTTCAAGTCGTAGGACGGATTTGAGTTTTTTACCGGAAAGAAGCTCTGTGAATGATGAGTCAAGAGATAGCAAGACCGGATAATCATTGTGATTCAACACAAAGAAATATTCTTTGCCGGCTTCCCCCCGTTTAACAATTTCCACACCCGGAACCACCCCTATCGGCGGCCTTTCAACACCGGCCTTCCCGAGTATGGGTGTCAGCATGCTTTTATAGGAATCGATATCCGCATCGAAACCTATGTAGTGGACGCTTCCCGAACCGAACCTATTGGAAGTTGCGGCGGTGGAGCCTTTATAAAACCCGTCAAGGTACTCGGCGGCGGGCACGGCTGAAATTTCTTCTATGATGTCACACCAGGTGTGCGCGGATATTACACCGGTCGTTGAACAGACAAGCCGCTTGTTTTTTCCGATTGCGTCATAATCCAATACCCTTATGCCGCTCATTTTAGAAAAGTGGCCCGGTATGGGAAGACCGTTTATCTTGTTGTGCCCATCCCTGTTCCCGGAGCGGAAGGTTATCACGACATGTCCGCCGTTTTCGGCGAACCTTTCAAGCTTCACAGCGTCTTTTTTGGAAACAATATTGTATGCGGGTAAGATGACAAGATTATATTTCGACAGGTCGCTTTCAATTCCGGTCACGTCGCATGTCACACCCAGTTCGGACAAGGCGCCGTGCATGGTGTGCAAAAGCTTATTATAATCGAAGTTTTCCGAATGCTTTTGGTATGAATGGCTCCAGGTGTTGTCAAAGGAATGCAAAATGCAGACCTTGGCGCATACATCGGTGTTTTGAATAATGCCGTCCAGCCCCTCAAGCTCTTTTCCCGTTCTTTTCAGGATTTCATATCTGGAGCCGCAGCTTCCGTCGTGATTTAAAATGCCGTGCCAGTACTGTTCTGTTCCGGACAGGCAGGGTCTCCACCTGAAAAACACCATTCCGTCGGCTCCCTGCGATACGGATTGGTAAACCCATAA
>CAZWVS010000285.1:0-1941 GCA_964636935.1 uncultured Clostridiaceae bacterium | reverse complement strand
AAATCTGCACTTTGAACAACAGGGAATATCCGGATCTTTTAAAAGAGATTTATGATCCTCCCATCGTTCTATATTACCGCGGCTGCATGCCTGTAGAGGGATGTTTTGCTGTCGTGGGGTCCAGAAAAAGCACTAAGCGGGGGGAGGCGGCTGCGCAAAACCTGGCAGCCGGGATTGCCGGCAAGGGAATATGGATTGCAAGCGGCATGGCCAGGGGCATAGACAGCGCCGCTCACAGGGGTGCTTTAAAAACCGGCAGGACAGCCGCCGTCCTGGGATTCGGCATAAACATATGCTATCCTGCGGAAAATAAAAAACTGATGAAAAACATCGAAAGGACGGGCTGCGTCATGTCGGAATTCCATCCGGACGAAAAACCCACCCGATATTCATTCCCCAGGAGGAACCGTATAATAAGCGGCCTGTCCGAGGCCGTGGTTGTCGTGGAAGCCGGGATTAAAAGCGGAGCCCTCATCACAGTGGATTTCGCCATAGAGCAGGGCAGGGATGTATATGCTGTTGACTGGGGTGAAGACAATTTGTCACCTGGAACTCATAAGATAATAAAAGAAGGCGCTTTACGGCTTCCGCCATGCATATAGGAAAACAAATTTTTGCGCTTTTTAATTCATATGTTATAATCTTTCAATGTATAAGTTGATAAATGTCGTTATTGTATTATTGAAATAGTGTATACAAGAGTATATAAATGTCACGGCTGTCATGATATTTTAGCTGACGCAATGTAAACGGAGGTTTCAATGGCTGATAAACTCGTAATAGTGGAGTCGCCCGCCAAGGCAAAAACAATAAATAAGTTTTTAGGTTCGGATTACAAGATCGAGGCAAGCTACGGCCATGTAAGGGATCTTCCGAAAAAAAAGCTGGGAGTGGACGTCGATAAAAATTTCGAGCCGATGTATTCAATCCTGCCCGATAAAAAGAAGGTCGTGTCAAAGCTTAAAAAGGAAGCAACCGGGTATAAGCAGATATTCCTCGCAACCGACCCCGACAGGGAAGGTGAAGCCATTTCATGGCATCTTGCTCACATACTCGGTATCGATGAAAAGGAAAACTGCAGGATCACATTTAACGAAATAACAAAAAAAGCGGTCGGCGATTCGATTGAAAACGCAAGGCCCATCGACATGAACATGGTCAATTCGCAACAGACCAGACGAATCCTGGACAGGATAGTGGGATATAAAATAAGTCCCTTGCTTTGGAAAAAGGTGAGAAAAGGCTTAAGCGCCGGCCGTGTGCAATCCGTAGCGGTAAGGCTGGTCTGTGACCGGGAAAGGGAAATCGAGTCTTTCAAACCTGAAGAATATTGGAATCTCAGCCTGGTGGTACATAAAATAGGAGAAAAAAACACTTTTGAAGCCAAATATTACGGGGATTCGAAGGGCAAGAAGAAGCTAAGCAACGAAGAAGAAGTCAACTATGTAACGGGACAAATAAAGGACAATCCCGTTATGGTCAAAAGTATTAAAAAATCCAAGAAGAAGAGATATCCGAATCCACCTTTCACAACCAGCACCATGCAGCAGGAAGCTTCCACGAAATTGAATTTTTCAACTAAGAAGACAATGATGGTCGCGCAACAGCTTTATGAGGGTATTGAAATAGCCGGCGGGGAAAGCATCGGACTAATCACATATATGAGAACAGATTCAACGAGAATTTCCACGGATATTGAAAACGAAGCGCGTGATATGATATCCAGGCTTTTCGGTTCCGAATACGTGCCTCAGGCACGCAACAAGTATGCAAATAAAGGTAAGACACAGGATGCCCACGAAGCCGTAAGACCCACAAATTTGCAATTGCTTCCCCATTCAATAAAAGACAGCCTCACCCATGACCAATACAGGCTTTACAAACTCATATTCGACAGGTTCACAGCAAGCCAGATGTCACCGGCAATATCCGACAATGTCA
>CAZWVS010000284.1:0-1965 GCA_964636935.1 uncultured Clostridiaceae bacterium | reverse complement strand
AAACGCCGCAGCCATGCTCATAACTCCCAGGTACAGCGACAAGTTTAAAAAACAATATGTTGAATACCTGGCAATGCTAAAAGAGGCGGGGGTGTCATTTGCTTTTGGCTCGGACTGCCATAGCGCGCAATACGAGCTCGATTTGCAAACGGCTTCGGATATGCTTGAAAAAGCCGGTTTTACGGAAAAGGATTTTTCAGACCCTGTTTGACATGGCCTTTACTATATATTATTATTCATAGAGTGATAATCGATCTCGATGAGGAGAATAAGAAAACCGCTATAAATAAGCGACGGAGGACGGTGTAAGCTCCGAAGGAAGGTTTTCATCCCGGCTCCGAGAGACGTGCAGTGCGGCGTTAACGCATATTGTCCGGACAGGCCGGACGGGTGGTACAGCGAAATTTTCGTCCCGTAATTCATTTTACGGGACGTTTTTACGGTTATCGACGTTTTGCCTCAGGCAAAACGTCGGCGAAATGCCTAAGGCAAACGGGCGACGAAAATACCAAGGCTAAACAGATGGAGGAGATCATATGAGGTATTCGAAATTATTCATTCCCACGTTGAGAGAGGTCCCCGCGGAGGCGGAGATAGAGAGCCACAAGCTGATGATACGGGCGGGGCTAATCCGCAAGTTCGCATCGGGCATATACAATTTCCTCCCGCTGGGATACAGGGTTTTCAAAAAGATTGAAAACATCATAAGGGAGGAAATGGACAAAAAAGACGGCCAGGAGCTTCACATGTCCGCATTGATTCCCGCCGGGGTTTTAAAAGAATCGGGAAGATGGGATGTGTTCGGGCCTGAAATGTTCAAACTGACCGACAGGGGCGGCCGCGAATTCTGTCTCGGCCCCACCCACGAGGAATCCTTCACCGTAAGCGTGAGGGACGAAGTCCGTTCATATAAGAACCTGCCCCAGATCCTATACCAGATACAAACAAAGTTCAGGGACGAGATCAGGCCCAGGTTCGGAGTGATGAGATGCAGGGAATTCGTAATGAAGGACGCATACAGTTTCGACAAGGACGAAGCCGGGCTTGACGTGTCATATCGGAAAATGCATGATGCATACTGTGCGATATTCGACAGATGCGGACTTGACTATACAGTGGTGCAGGCCGACTCCGGCGCAATGGGCGGCTCGGGCTCACAGGAGTTCATGGTGAAAAGCAACGTTGGAGAGGCGGCCATCGCATATTGCGACGAATGCGGATATGCCGCCAACGACGAAAAAGCCGAATGTGTCGAACCCGGAGGCGAAGCCGATTTGCAGACGAAGGGGCTTTTGGAAAAAGTCCACACACCGGGTGCGGGCTCCATCGACGAGTTGTGCGAATTCTTCAGCTGTGAAGCCGACAAGTTCGCAAAAACCCTCATATATAAAATCGACGACGAAATAGTGGCGGTCGTGGTGCGCGGAGACAGGGACCTGAACGAAACAAAGCTTAAAAACCTTCTGGGGGCTTCGGAGCTTGAAATGGCGGATGCGGATACGATACTTGAGACAACCGGCGCGTCGACCGGATTCGCAGGTCCCGTGGGTCTGAAAGTCAGAACAATAGCGGACCTTGAAGTAAAACACATGTCCGGCTTCATAACAGGGGCGAACGAAACGGACCACCATTTGAAAAACGTGTAT
Source organism: uncultured Clostridiaceae bacterium (assembly GCA_964636935.1). Taxonomy (GTDB): domain Bacteria; phylum Bacillota; class Clostridia; order DUPQ01; family DUPQ01; genus JAFGQE01. Next base: position 319 of record CAZWVS010000284.1, on the reverse strand, counting down.
CAGGCCGACTGTGACATAAGCGGGTATGCGGACATAAGGAACATCGTCGAAGGCGATTCCTGCCCTTCCTGCGGCAAACCCGTAATGATGGACAGGGGTATAGAAGTCGGACACATCTTCAAGCTCGGCACCAAATATTCAAAAGCCATGGGATGCACTTTCCTTGATGAAAACGGGAGTGAAAAACCCATGATAATGGGAAGCTACGGGATAGGCGTCGCAAGGACCATGGCTGCCGTGATCGAACAGAATTACGATGAAAACGGCATAGTGTGGCCCATATCCGTTGCACCCTATCAAGTGATAATCATCCCCGTCA
>CAZWVS010000283.1:1492-1979 GCA_964636935.1 uncultured Clostridiaceae bacterium | reverse complement strand
TCCCTATACTACGGGCCGATGCGGCGGCGTTGCGCACTTAAGAAGGTCTTTTGACGACGCTATGGCCTGGTTTGAAAAATCAGAAATGCTTGTTGAAGGCGGCAAAAAAGGGGTTTATGAAGGTTACGCCACTGAGATTTCTCCGGACGGCCGGCAGAAAAAAGCGGTTGTAGTACGCAATGACTGCTGCGCAGAGACAATGCTTGCCTTTTATATGAAACATATGCTTACCGGTGATCAAAACGCTTTGTCCGTGTCGGACAAAATCTCGGATTTCATATTCGATAAGTTGTTCACGGATGATAAAGACAGCCATCTGCACGGGATGATGAAATGGTCCCTCGAAACACCGGAAATATGTTATCAGGATGATGTGGCAAGGTCGGTGATATCTCAAATGTTAAAATGTCTTTACAGCGGCCGGGAAACCCATCTCGACAAAGTGTCGGATGCTTTGGCTTTTCTTGTCTCCACAACGGGAACAGAC
>CAZWVS010000283.1:0-1482 GCA_964636935.1 uncultured Clostridiaceae bacterium | reverse complement strand
AAAACGACCGGCTTACCCCGGATGAAATTAAAAGACTTTCAAACACCCCGGGCGGTCTTACCAGCGCCCATTACAATGCCTATTATCTTGGAGCCCTTCTTCTTAACGGTATAATGACAGGCAATAAACTTTTCCTTGATACCGGGGTTAAAGGAATGGAAACAATGATGTCCGTGTATCCCGACACGAAAAGGGTCTTGAGCGAAACCCAGGAAATATGCAGATTGATATTCCCCCTTTCCATGTTATTCATGGCTACAGGTTCTGATAATCACAAAGACATGCTGTACAGGGTGAGCAACGACCTTCTGCGCTTCAAAGACCCCTCCGGGGCTTTTTATGAGTGGGATACGGGATACAAGGCGAAATACAGCCGCACCAACGGCGATGAAAGCTCCCTTTTATCACAAAACGGCGATCCCGTTGCCGATCTGCTTTATTCGGTTAACTGGCTTCCGGTCGGCTTCATACATGCGTATTTTGCCACAGGTGATGAATTCTTCCTTGACCTGTGGGGACAGGTGTCGGATTTCTTGAGCTGTGCTCAGCTTCACTCCCCGAACAATGAAATAGACGGCGCATGGGCCCGCTCATGGGATCTAGAAAAAAAGGAAGTCTTCGGAATCCCCAACGATGTGGGCTGGGGACCCTGGTGCATAGAATCCGGTTGGACCGTCGCTGAAATCGCATCGGGCATGGCCATGGGTCTTTTACGTGACCGGCTCGAAAAAATATATCAAGATTATTTTATAAAATGATATCAGTATGTGTCGTAAATGCTTCTCACAACCAGTGATTGCGTCAGCTGTTCACAGGACATGTCCATTTTGTTTTTATCTTTTTCAATCCTTATTTGCTTAGGCTCACCCGGCATGAGATGAAAATAGTTGTCGCCAAATACACAATCGTCAAGTTGAATCTCTACATATCCTGCAAAAACGTCGCTTTTGATTTCCAGCATATAATAACCACCCTTGTCTTTACAACCGACGGTATAACTTGGGCTTGTGTATTCAAAGTATTTGGAAGGGACGAACATCAATGTGCTCTCACTCAAGCCTTTTTCACATTCATATGTGCAATTAAGAACGGTTTTGCATTGGATATTTGCGTCTGAAAGCTCTTTATTGAAGTCCAAATCCAGTATTTTTCGGCTTTCCAGCTCCTTGACATCCGCTTCCTCCCGACCCGAAGCCAATACCGTGCCGTCTGTCATTACAAGTCTCCATACCAATTTGCCCCGGATTTTTTTCATGCTTTCATTTGCAACAACTATCGATGCCTTCAAGCCCTCGTCGTGTATTGACAACATAACAGGCGCATAAAACCTTTTAGCGAAATAATGCAGAGCTTTCCATCTGTGAAAACCGTCGATGCTCGACCAGGAGGCGACAGGCCAGCAGTCGTTGAACTGCCAGTATACAGACCCCATGCATCTCCCCCTGTTCCTTCTCCAGTGCTCAACACCGTATCTTATGGCTT
>CAZWVS010000282.1:0-2022 GCA_964636935.1 uncultured Clostridiaceae bacterium | reverse complement strand
CGGTCCCATGTGAGATTCATCGGTTTGTAATGGTTCCTTGTCCTCAGATACTCGACTTCCGGAAAACATTGAAAATGTATTTTTTCCGTGTTCACATGCTTATAGTATCCGTCGTCATGCAGCGCATTGAAATTCCCGCGTGAAAAGTCGGCTTTCCCGGGTCTGAAAACCAGCTTGTTGTGATAGAGGTCCGCCCTGTATTTGCCGTTTGGCAGCCTTTCCCTGTATCCGCTTTCGTGCAAAAGGATATTGCCGTCCTTTTCCAGATGGGCTATCGAATTTTCGTCGCCGTGGCCGTGGTGCATTTTCTCGGCTTTGACCGGGATGGATGTCCTAAGGTATTGTCTCGGTATTAATCCGTACATGCCTTCGTCCCTGTAGTTGTAGAGCATGTATGAGCCTTTTCCCCTAAGCACTATCTTTTTGCCCACGAGCTCGTCAAGCACTTCCCCGCTTTTTTGCTCCATGGGCGCAATTTCAACTTCGTCGGAGCCCCATTTGTACGCATATGCCATATAGTTTCCGATTCCGGGAGTGAATGCATTGTTTGCTTTCTTCATCCCGAATTCATAAATCATATGGGCGGCCGTTTTCATCTTCGGGCTATTGTACCTTGTTGCGCCCATTTCCATGCAGGCGGTCCATATCTGCCAGTCCGAGTGGAACCATGCGTCACCGAATCCCGGCATCTGCCCTTCGGGGGTGATCAGCGATGCTGCGTAGTCGAAATAGTACCTGGTCTGGGGCTTTTCATAATATTCGTCTTCAATCCCCCGCCATTTCGCATACATGATGCATGCGAACAGCCAGAGCGGAATATAGTGGGCCGCGTCTTCCAGGGACCATCTTCCCATGCTTTCTTCGGCCAGATAGTCGGCAAGCCTCACCCATCCCCGGGTCTCTTCGTCGTCCCCCGCCGCAGCCGCCGCCTGGACAAGGGCGCAGGCCCTAAGCATGGATCTGTTGTGTGCTCCCCATTCCGGGCAGAAAATCAGGGGTGTGACAGATTGAATGACGGACTGTTTTACAATCCCCTCCTCTTCTTCAGTGAGGACGCCGGCCTGTTTCGCCGTAAAGTATGCGTTTAAATACGCATGCAGTTGAAACAGGGGTTCCATCAAAGGGACGCCTCTGTGGTATTCCTTCATCTGCACCCTTATTTCCTCCGGGAATATGCTTGAAAGCTCCATAGGCTCGATCAATCCCCTTTTTATAACCTCCAGACGCTCTTCGTCCCCGTCTATTGAATAGAGGACCGCTTCCATGTGTATCTGACTGGAGATTATGCCCGGGGAGGTGTATCCGAACATGTGGTCCGCGTCGAAATCCTCTTTCCATTTTTCAATAGAAGCCCCGTATGACGACCTTCCCTCTTCGGCAGCCTTTTGCATGTACTTTAGATAATCCTGTTTTTTCATCTGATTCCGCCCCTCTTTCTTTTGCTGAATATATTGCTTATGAATTGCTTTTCCTGTTCAAGATTATTCTTTTTCTTCGCTGAAATCAAATTATAGATGTTCAACATGAACACCAATACCGCGGCGGTGGCGAACAACAGCCTGAATTGCGGGAACTCCATCCCCCCCGTCGCCGGCATGTTTTTCTCTATTGCTGTTTTTATCAGGTTCCCCACCGTTGGCGCAATCAGTATTATCGCGCCTACAACCGCCGTAAAGAAGCCGTCGTAAAGGGACCGGCCCATTTGGGGGATTGTGTTGTACTTGGAATTGAAAACCCCGAGCATGAAGGCCGGACCGATAAGCGAAGCGTTGATCTGAAGGACGGGCATCATGAAATAATAGCTTGTCGATGTCATGAAAAACCAGAGAACCGCATGGAGTGAATAAAGCCAGAATGCCAGCCTGATCATGAAGCCCGGACCGTATTTATCGTTCATCCTCCCCCAGAAAGGATACCAGACCATCTGCAGGACCGGATTTATTATCCCCATGACGGTTATGAAGGTGTAGGGGACCTTGAGATATCGCAACTGGTAAACCGAAGCGTAGGACATGGACATGT
>CAZWVS010000281.1:0-2045 GCA_964636935.1 uncultured Clostridiaceae bacterium | reverse complement strand
GCCGGCGCGGAGATTCCTGCGGTGGTGGTGAATGTGATGAGATGCGGTCCGGGCCTTGGAGGCATACTTCCCTCCCAAAGCGACTATTTCCAGGCTGTCAAAGGTGGAGGGCACGGAGATTATAAAAACATAGTCCTGGCGCCCAGCAACGCCCAGGAGCTTTATGAACTCGTCGTCAAGGCATTCGACCTTTCCGATAAATACAGGATGCTGACCATGGTGCTTGCGGACGGCGCGATGGGGCAGATGATGGAAACCGTAGAATTCCGCGACAAGGAGGAGCCATATGCCGAGCCTAAGCCCTGGGCGTTGACGGGGACCGGGTTAAAAAGGGAAAAGAACTACATAACCAGTGTGTATATAAACCCCGACGAACTTGAAGAGGTGAATGAAAGGCTCCAGGCCAAGTACAGGGAAGTTGAAAAAAATGAAATAATATACGAGGAGATAGACTGTGAAAACAGCGACATAGTCGTATGCGCATACGGGCTTGTGTCCAGAATCATAAGGAATGTTATGAAGATGGCTTCGGAAGAAGGCATTAAAGTGGGAATGATAAGACCTTTGACCCTATGGCCCTTTCCCGCGGACGCAGTGAAAAAAGCCGCACAAAAAACACAGGCGATGCTTTGTGTGGAACTCAGCGCAGGCCAGATGGTCGAAGATGTGCGTCTTGCCGTGAACGGGATAAAACCGGTGCACTTCTACGGAAGAACCGGCGGGAACCTCCCGACCCAGATGGAGATTCTGCGTGAAATCAAAAAAATACTAGGCAGGGAGTGATAAAGATGCGGGAAATATTAAGTCCGAAATCATTGGAAAAGCCAACCATGCACTATTGTCCGGGGTGCACGCACGGCATAGCGCACAGGGTGGTGGCGGAAGTCATCGACGAGCTTGGTGTGGAAGGCCGGACCATCGGGGTGGCTTCGGTGGGTTGTTCCTATAACAATTACCTGTATTTCACATTCGACTGCATCCAGGCCGCCCACGGAAGGGCTCCGGCTGTAGCCACGGGAATAAAAAGAGTTCATCCGGACAAAGTTGTTTACACATATCAAGGCGACGGCGACATGGCGGCCATAGGCACCGCGGAGATAATACATGCCGCTGCCAGAGGCGAGAAAATCACAACAGTTTTCATCAACAATGCCATATACGGGATGACATCGGGGCAAATGGCGCCGACCACTTTGAAAGGGCAGAAGACAATGACATCGCCGGACGGCAGGGATCCCGCAGTCCAGGGCTTTCCGCTTAAAATGAGCGAGATATTGGCTCAGATAGAAGGCGCGGTTTTCATCGAGCGCGTCTCCATGCACGATGTCAGGCATATAAACCAGGCTAAAAAAACCATTAAAAAGGCTTTCAAGGTGCAAATGGCGGGACTTGGCTTTTCAATGATCGAAGTGCTTTCAACATGTCCGACAAACTGGGGGCTTTCCCCTCTTGATTCATGCAAATGGGTGGAGGAGAACATGATGGAATTCTATCCCCTGGGAAACAAAAAGGGAAAAGACCTGGAGGTATGATATGCAGTATGAAATAATAATTGCCGGATTCGGCGGACAGGGGATCCTTTCGGCCGGCCGCATCATCGGGAGCGCAGGTGTGCTCGAAGGCAAAAATGTCACCTGGTTTCCTTCATACGGACCGGAGATGAGGGGGGGGACCGCCAATTGCCATGTCATAGTCTCCGACGGCGAGATAGGCTCACCCGTTATAAACAACCCGGATGTGCTCATATGCATGACAAGACCGGCCATGGATAAATTTGAAAAGACGGTTAAGCGGGAGGGGTTCATACTTGCGGACCTGTCGCTTATAGGAAAAGAAAGAATCGATAAATCCGAAAAGAGGGTCATAAGCATCCCCGCCGCAAAGAGGGCCTCGGAGCTTGGGCATAAGGCTATGGCGATGCTTATAATGATCGGCAGACTTGTAAAGGAAACGGGGATAGTTGAAAGAAGTTCGGTTGAAAAAGCTTTATACGAAGTTTTGAAAAAAGGACTTCATAACCTCATACCCGATGAAATGGATGCTTT
>CAZWVS010000280.1:0-2067 GCA_964636935.1 uncultured Clostridiaceae bacterium | reverse complement strand
CGATAATGCCTGCGGAAAAACCCCGATATCTCATGGGGGTGGGAAGCCCCGACTGCCTGATAGAGGGGAGCATCAGGGGAATCGACATGTTCGACTGTGTCCTCCCGACCAGGATCGGGAGGAACGGCACGGTTATGACCTCCCGGGGCAGGTTGATTGTCAGGGATGCGGCAAATGCCGATGATTTTGAACCCATGGATCCGGAATGTTCGTGCTATGCGTGCAAAAACTTCTCGCGCGCCTATATAAGGCATCTGATAAAAGCCAATGAAATGCTGGGGCTTAGACTTGCCACATGGCACAATCTGCATTTTTTATTACACTTGATGAAACAGATAAGAGAAGCTATAATAAAAGACAGACTTGGGGATTTCAGAAATGAGTTCTTCGGTAAATATGGATATAAGATCTAATTGGGAGGAAATATAAATGGATAGTATTTGGTCAATAGTCTCGATAGTGGCGGTTTTCGGTATCATGTATGCGGTATTGATTATACCTCAGCGCAGAAAAGAGAAGAAGACAAAAGAGATGCTGGACGCCCTTAGAGAAGGCAATTCGATTATAACAATCGGCGGTATTGCAGGAAAAGTAGTCAACATACACGAGGACGATATAATAATCGAAACCGGTATTGAAAAGACAAAACTGCACATAAAGAAATGGGCTGTCAGGAATGTTGAAATCGAGACGGCTCCCGAATAAAATTATTTAACAGAGGAGTAAAACATGAAGCACATAGTCACAATAAGCAAACCGGGACTTAACAAGGACCTTTCGGGAAAAGGCTGCGGCGAGTGTCAGAATTCATGTCAGTCGGCCTGCAAGACCTCATGCACCGTTGCGAACCAGGACTGCAAGAAAAACTAGTTCCGACGGCGGTAAAAGTTGGAGAATTACAAAAAAGGCGGCCTTAGGGTCGCCCTTTTTACAAAGGTGGTCATATGATTCAAAAATTTAAGGGGCAAGAACCGCGCATACACGAAACAGCTTATGTCGCACCGGCATCAACGGTGATAGGGACGGTGGAGCTGGGCAGAGATGCGAGTGTGTGGCCTGGAGCTGTTTTGCGGGGGGACATGGGCCGGATAGTTGTAAAGGAAGGCGCAAATATCCAGGACGGCTGCGTCATGCATTGTACCGAAAGTATTAAGACGGTCGTCGGTGAAAGGACGACTGTCGGGCATAATGCGGTTTTACACAGCTGTGAAGTGGGATCCGATTCGCTTATCGGCATGGGGTCGATCCTGCTGGATAATGTAAAAGTGGGAGACGGATGCCTGGTGGCGGCCGGCAGCCTGCTTACACCCGGAACCGTCATCCCCGACGGAAGCATGGTTATGGGAAGCCCGGCACGGGTAAAAAGAAGCCTGACTGACGAAGAGAAGAAGTCTATCAGGGAGAACACAAGGGAATATATAAAATTGGCAAAACAATACAAGGATGAAAAATGATAACCATACAGGACATCAAGAAAAACGAGGAAGTGAAGCATTTGCTCAGATTCGCCGAACAACAGCTCTCGGCAATCGGTTACACGGAGCATTCATTCAGGCATGTGGGTCTTACTGCGAAAAACGCAGGCAATATCCTGATTGAACTGGGATACAGCAAAAGGGAGGTCGAACTTGCGCGGATAGCCGGATATCTTCACGACATCGGCAATGCGGTGAACAGGATAGACCACGCCCACACCGGCGCAGTCCTGGCATACGACATTTTGATACGGATGGGTATGGCAATAGACGACGCCCTTGAAATAATGCAGGCGATCGGCCAGCATGACGAGCAAAGCGGAACCGCCGTAAGCGTCATATCCTCAGCTCTGATATTGGCGGACAAGTCCGACGTTCACATGAGCAGGGTGAACAACAAGATCCAAGAGAATTTCACAATTCACGACAGGGTGAATTTCGCAGTTGAAAACTCAAGGCTCGAAGTGAGCGCTGAAAATAAAAAGGCAAACCTCATACTCGACATAAACACGGACGTATCACCCGTAATGGACTATTTTGAAATATTTCTCGGCAGGATGACCATGTGCCGCCGGGCCGCAAATTTCCTGGG
>CAZWVS010000279.1:0-2086 GCA_964636935.1 uncultured Clostridiaceae bacterium | reverse complement strand
TATCCCGTGCCCGCCGGAAGTCCCGTCAATCCGGTTGTCACTGAGAATGACTCGTCTATGTCTTCAATATTAACGGGAAGGGTCGATATCGATTTGATTGCGGCCAGGTCCTCTTCGGATCCCTGTATCAACACCGTATCCGGATCAACCGTTGTGGAAGTCGCCAGGTGGTCCTCGGCGGGAGAGCCTTCCAGCTTGACTTCGACAGGCACCTCTTTCGCTATTCCGACGGTAATGTCGACAGCCATCTGATTGCTCAACTCGTTAATCACCTCTCCGTCGCTATCATATACAATACAGAATTTCCTGAAAGTCTCGGTGCCCTTCATACCGTTCACATCAACATAGACGACGGCTTCAGCCACATCCTGCACAAGGCTTTTAATTTCAAGTATGGTGTATTTTGCCGGTTTTGCGGTGGTGCCCGACACCACGAACCCCTCCGAAGGCTCACCGGACAACTCCACTTTTATGGGCACTTCACCCGATATTATCCTGTCAACCGTTATACCCACCCGGCCGCTTCCCGCCATTTCATAGGTTATGTTGCCGTCCCCTATGTACGAAAGTCCCGAAACTTCCACATATTCAGTGTTTTCATCCTCGATGGTTCCAAAATCCAGATATGCAAGAAAGTCGCTTGCGGAAACAGATTCCACCTGCGATTTTCTGCCACGCAAAGTGACGCCTATGGTTGTGGAATAATCGTTCAATATCCTCAGGTTTCCAGCGGCGAGATAACTTTCATTCAGCGGTGTCAGGTTGACATCGATCTGCCTGGTTTCAATCGGATTTTCATTCGTGTAGACGATGAACCAGAAAAGAATGGCTATCAAAACAGACAATATTTTTAACCCGATGTTATTTTTCAGTCTTTTCAGCACTCTTCCTACCTCTCAAAAATCCGAATTTCTTCTTTTTGTTCTCCTCGTTCTTGATCAAATTTATCTGCAGGGCCTTCCTAAGTGTCTCTTTATTCAGGTTTCTGACCAGCCCTCCGTTGTTTGCATAGGATATCTTGCCTGATTCTTCCGAGATGACGATGGCGATTGAATCGGAAACCTCGGTTATTCCGAGAGCGGCCCTGTGTCTTGTCCCCAGCTCCTTGCTTAAATTGGGGTTGTCGGTAAGCGGAAGTATGCATGCGGCAGCCATTATCTTGTCCCCTCTTATTATCACGGCCCCGTCATGCAGCGGCGTGTTCGTGTTGAATATGCTGATGAGAAGCTCTTCGGAAATGGCCGATTCCATCAACACGCCTTTGTTTATTATATCCCCCAGTTTAGTATCCCTTTCAATAACTATTATCGCCCCGATGTACTGCTTGGACAGGTAATCGCAGACATTCACAAGTTCGGCTATCACCGTGGTCGTTTTCAACAGGCTCTCTTCGGTGCCGCTGCCGGTGAAAATACTCCCGATACCGCTGCTTCCCAGCTTTTCGAGGGCTCTTCTTATTTCCGGCTGGAAAACGACAACTATGGCAAGGAATGCGAAAGCGATAATGTTGTCGATCAGAAAAGATATGGTCCTGAGATTGAAGAGGTCGCTTATCACGGCAACCGCAAGCACGGCGAACAAACCCTTGAAAAGCGTCCATGCCCTTGTCTCCTGAATAAGCTGCACAACTTTATATGCGATATAGGAAACAATAAGTATGTCTATGACTATACCTATGACCTCCCAGGCACTGGAAATTTCCAAAGTGAAAAACTTAAGTTGTTCACCAATATCAAAGTTGTCGAATAATCTCATAAATCCGCCTGTCAACAGCCCTTTTGCGACTTTTTTCATCCTTATAATAATTATACATGTATATACATAAAATGTAATGTATTAAATCCTTTTGTTATGAATTTGAAACATATTTTCCGCTTTTCGGCCTATAGGGAAGCCATTTGTGATTTCAGATTAGAACGCATAAAAGAAAATCATGAGCAAAGATGACAGGATAAATATCGCAGCCACGATTATCGCGGTTATTTTTATTATCAGATTTCGTCTTCTATGCATTGTTTCCCTTCCTTTTCCGTGTTTAAAATGGTGCGGGCGAAGGGACTCGAACCCCCACACCGTTAGGCACCAG
>CAZWVS010000278.1:0-2106 GCA_964636935.1 uncultured Clostridiaceae bacterium | reverse complement strand
ACCTTCCCGGCGAGATGGCTTTTCTTGAAAACATGACGGGGATGCAGTTTATCCGCTTCATGGAGGATATGCGGGGAACAAAGGATTTCGCTAGGCGGAATTTTCTGATCAGGGAATTCGAACTTGACACATCGGGCAAAATAAAGAAAATGTCGAAAGGGATGAAACAGAAACTGGGTCTTGTAACAGCCTTTATGCACGACCCGGAGGCATACATACTGGACGAGCCCTCCAGCGGACTGGATCCGCTGATGCAAAACAAACTCATGTCGCTGTTAAAAAGGGAAAAGGAGAGGGGCAGAACCATACTGATGTCTTCACACATCTTTGAAGAGGTCCAGCATATCTGCGACCGCGCCGGGATAATAAGGGATGGACGCATAGCCGCCATAGAGGATGTCACGGCCTTGAATAAAATGAAAAATCAATATTTCAAAGTTGCGTTGGAAAATGCCGGGGATGTCGAAAAAATATTAAGCAGCGGGCTTGAAGCCGTCAAAAGGGACATGAATTCCGTCGAAATATCCGTAGGCAGCAATTACTCGAAAATGTTTTCCGTCCTATCCCAGTGTTCCGTGAAAGCCTTTGAAGCCAAAACCCTTTCTATTGAAGACGTATTTATGAAATATTACGGGAAAGGACGGAAAGATGTTCAATAAAACACTTTTTATAACAACTCTCAAGGCCAACTGGACTATATTGCTCTATATAATACTCATATGCATGATTTATATTGTTACAAGTGTCACCATGTTCAATCCGGATACTCCTGAATTCACCGAGACCATGCTGCAGCTTCTTCCCAAAAACATGCTGGAGGCTTTCGGATTTACAAACATGGGCACGAATCTGACAAGTTACCTGGCCGGCTATTTATACGGCTTCATACTTTTGGTTTTCCCTTTTATCTACACCGCCATAATCGCAAACAGGCTTATTGCAAAGCATGTGGATTCCGGATCGATGGCCTGCCTTCTTTCAACCCCCAACACCCGTGTCCGAATAGCATCCACACAGGCAATTTATCTTTTTACAAGCACCATCGCCCTATATGCCGTTATTTATTCGGCTGCTTTGATTCTAAGTGTTTCCATATGGCCCGGGCTTTTGGATATGGGCCTGTATGCGGTGTTGAACCTTGTCACCTTGTCCACCGCCCTGGTTTCGGCTTCACTGGGATTCCTCTCTTCATGTGTTTTCAGCGACACCAGGCGTTCAACGGCCTTCGGAGCCGGAGTCCCACTTGTTATGATTGTTTTGAAAATGGTATCGGGAATTAGCGATAAAATCGAATGGCTGAAGTATTTCACGGTCTACTCGTTGATAGATGTGAACCGCATACTTGAAGGCGGCACATATTCACTTTTTGCGACAATAATCCTTCTATCGGTCTCAATAGTCCTTTTTGCTTCAGGCATAATTGTATTTAACAAAAAGAGCCTGATAATATGATCATATGAAAACCATTGACCGAATTTTTTCTTTTCAGCCGATCGCCGACAAAAACAGTCGTATTCTTATCCTGGGTTCCATGCCCGGGCCGGAGTCCCTGAAGCAAAAACAATATTATGCACACCCGCGAAACCGTTTTTGGAAAATAATATATTCGCTTTACTCACAGGAGCCTGATCAAGACTATCAACGCAGAAAATCGTTCCTGCTGGAAAAAGGGATCGCCTTGTGGGATGTGGCAAAATCCTGCAAAAGGAAGGGAAGCCCGGACTCGAACATCAAAGATGTGATTGTCAACGATTTGGATTCGTTCCTGAAGACCCATCCCGGCATAAACCATGTGTTTTTCAACGGGAAAAAGGCCCATGACATATTTAAACGCGAATTCGGATTCGACCGCCCCGGCATCGTCTTCACGCGGCTCGGCTCCACAAGTCCCGCTCATATTGTTTCTTTCGATAAACTGTGCTGTGAATGGGCCGTTGTCAGACAAGCCTCCCCTCAAAACAAATAGCCCCGCCCTTGTTGCCTTGCCTGTTCAAAGGGTATTATAATGAAAAGGGGTAATATTCAATGAACTTTGATAAAGGAAGCCATATGGACATGTTTTCCGAACCGAATTCTTTTGGGATGATAATGGTTGATTCCCACGGC
>CAZWVS010000277.1:0-2118 GCA_964636935.1 uncultured Clostridiaceae bacterium | reverse complement strand
TCCGCAGGCTTTGGATTCATCCGGCAAGCTCACGGTTTCCAAAGTTAAAAACCCCCCTTTGCCCGATGATGAGATGTATCTGCAGACCGATGTGTATTCGGTTGTAATAGACAACGCAACTAAATTCGACGACTTGCTCATGCTGGAATTCAAAGTTGATGGCAAAATAGGGGAAAGCCCTTATATAACAGCGGCATATTGGGATGAAAACGAAAAGGAATGGGTTCAGGCGCCGTCTTATCGGGACGAAATAAAGGGCACTGTGCGTGTTTATACGGATCATCTTACAAACTGGAGGCTGCTGGCCCTTAAAAACATATACGATATTCATGAAACAGACCACTTTATAATTGCCTACAATGAAAAGGACAAAACCGAAATCCCCGACCTGCAGAAAAAGGACGCCGCCGCGATGGCTAAACGCATAGGTGGCGCTTTGGACGAGGCATACTTAAAATACTATAACGAGATAGGCGAAAACAACTCGCCTATATACACTGTCGCTGAAATAAAATACATAGCGGCAACCCTGAATCCTTCAAGCTGGTTTTCCGACAATACGGAAGTGACGGACACCAGGCTTTTGGTAAGGATGTCTTCTTCATACAATGCATACGGGGCCGAGTACAGCTGGTCGACAAAGAAGCTTATCATTCCCACAAAATATAAAGATGACAAGGATTTAAGGTCGACTGCCGCCCATGAGCTGTTTCACGCATTCCAGAACCACAAGCTTTCGGTTTTCCGGATGAGCAAGGCGAGATGGCTTATGGAGGCCACCGCCGAGTATGCAAGCCTTAGTGTGGGCATGGATTATGGGATTGATAAACTGCACACCTACACTAAAATGGACAAAAACCTTGAATACTTTGAAAACAGGGAGGAAGGCCATGAGTACGGCATGTCCGCATATGTGGATTACATAGTGGGCAAGGGAGGCGATTTCGGCGATATGTGGAACTCGATTGTCGCCGGAGCTTCAGACCCTTCAGCGGCTTTCAACTCATATGTCGAATCGGTCACAGGGGAACCGAACCGTACAAATTACAGGCTCTTCTGGCAGGATGTGCTGACCAACAGCGAGAGGCCGAAATTCAACATAACCGACATCGGTGTGAGGTCAAAACCCGTGGCAAAAGGCGGAACCTTGAAGACAGGATTAAATATAAGGAACAGCCTGGCAATGGCCGGGCTTATGACACAGCCCAAAGCATATAATTCAGATGGAAGCCGCACACTGATTGTAGAGGTCGACGGGGAGCTTCCGTCAGGCACATGGCTGGAAGGCTTTCTGGTGAACAATTTCGACAAAGCGACTTTTTCCCATGACAGGGTTCCGGGAGGGAAATCAAGAGAGGGGATGCTCAGTGACTCCGACGGGTATTTTGCAGTTGACTTCACACAAAGCATGAATCAGATGATGTATGTTACAGCATACGGCAGCGAAAACGGAATTCTAAATATTAAGGTTAGTGACATTTCATTGAAATTGTCTCCTGAAGAAATTGAGGATGCCGAACCATATAAGCAGTATAAGTTCAAGGCGGTCGCAGGCAATATCCCAACAATCATTGAAAATGTCACTGTGAGCTGGGAGCTTGATGACGGAACTTTCATATCCTCGGAAGAATATCCCAACAAGCGCGGCAGAATAGCCGATAATATCGTTCATGAATTTGATGAAGGCGACCTTCAGGATATAATCGTCACTTTTGAAGATTCGAAAAACGGACAAAAACTGACATCCGGGCGTGTGAAGATAAGTGATACAGAAGTGTTGAACATAGATTACATGCCGATAAATCCCATGGCGGGGGAGGAAGTCGAGATATCCACCAGGAAGGAATCCACATGGTACTATAAATGGGATTTGGGCGCGGGTTCCAGTGACCAGGGATTGGGAATGGCGGAAGTAAAATTCACATACGGCGATGCCGGAAGATATCAAGTGAAAGTCACAGCATACGAAGATCCGACTATGAAGGTATCCAAAGGTTTCGGAACCACGATAATCACTGTCGAGGCGAAAGAAGCGCAGTCACAGACACCTCCACCCTCGCAACAGCCCACGACGACCCCAGGGGATAACTCGCCTCGCCTGATTTTCGACAAGGATTA
>CAZWVS010000276.1:0-2118 GCA_964636935.1 uncultured Clostridiaceae bacterium | reverse complement strand
GAAGAGTTGAGGGAAAAGGTGGACGAACTCAGCAAATATGCCGAAGAATTGAAGGAATTCATCAATTCGCTTATCGGAGAGTGATTCATGTGGACAGCCGTGAAAATTTAAAAAAAACAATGGGGCATGTACAGCCGGACAAGATACCCGTGGACTTCGGAGCCACGGCGGTCACCGGCATACACGCCCTGTGCGTTGAAAGGCTGCGCGGGTTCTACGGACTGGAAAAAAGGAATGTAAAGATAATCGAACCCTACCAGATGCTGGGACAGGTTGAAGACGATTTGAAAGAAGCGATGGGCGTGACGGTCGACGGATTCATGGGTATTGGGACCACTTTCGGCTTCAGCCTGAATGACTTCAAGCCATATAAAACCCTATGGGGACAGGAAGTGCTTGTCCCCGGCGGATTCAACACACAGCCCGACGGAAAGGGAGGTGAAGTGATATTCCCTCAAGGCGACACCGGCGTTGAACCCTGTGCAAGGATGCCCGAAAGCGGCTATTTCTTCGATTCAATAATACGGCAGGAGCCTTTTGAAGAGGATGATTTGAATCCACAGGACAACCTTGAGGAATTCACTCCTCTTTTAGAAAAGGATATTACAAATATTAAAAATAACATTGATGAATCGGCCTCGTACGGACGAGGCCTGATTGCAAACTTCGGAGGTACAGGACTGGGGGACATAGCCTTGGTGCCCGGACCCATGTTAAAGCATCCGAAAGGGATAAGGGATGTGACGGAATGGTACATATCCACTGTCACAAGACAGGATTACATACATAAAATCTTCGATGAGCAGGTTGAAATCGCGCTTTCAAATTTGAAAAAAATATATGCGGCAGTTGGGGATACGGTTCAGGCAGCGTTCATATGCGGCACGGATTTCGGAACCCAGTTATCGCAGTTTTGCAGCAGGGAGACATTCAGCAGCCTATATGCCCCATACTATATGAAAATCAACGGGTGGATACATGAAAATACCGGATGGAAGACCTTCAAACATTCATGCGGAGCCATCGAGCCGCTGATACAGAGCATGATCGAGGCCGGATTCGACATCATAAACCCGGTTCAATGCTCGGCTGAGGGAATGGACCCGCAGGAACTCAAGAAAAAATACGGCAGGGACATGGTGTTCTGGGGCGGGGGTGTGGACACACAGAAAACACTGCCCTTCGGCACACCTGAACAGGTCAGAAACGAAGTGATGCGAAGATGTGAAATTTTCGCAAAGGACGGCGGGTTTGTTTTTGCCGCCATACACAACATACAGGCGGACACACCGGTGGAAAACGTGGCTGCAATGGTGGAGGCCGTAAGGGAATTCAACAGGTAGGGGGATAATGGAAACTAAAAAGATATACATAGCAACGGATTTGGAAGGGGTCAGCGGTGTTTTCTGTTTTGATCAAAGCAGGAACCGGACCGAAGAAGCCCGGCAGTCGCTGATGAACGATTTGAACGCGTGCATAAGGGGACTGATGGAGGGGGGCGCGGATTACATACTGGCGGCCGACGGACATGGCCCCGGACGCAGCTTCATTCCTGAAATGATGATCGAAGGCGCCGAATATCTGACAGGCAAACCCAGACCCCGGCCGCTTTTCGGACTCGATGAAACTTTCTCGGGAATTGTTTTTCTCGGATACCATGCCATGATGGGAACACCGGACGGTGTACTGAATCACACACAGAACTCAAAACTTGAAAAAAGGTACTGGTACGACGGTGTGGAAAGCGGTGAAATGGCCCAGATCGCAATGATTGCAGGCTCTTTCGATGTGCCTGTCATCATGGCCACCGGCGATGAGGCGACCTGTCGGGAGGCAGTCGGGTTTTTCGGTGACGGGATCGTCACGGTGCCTGTCAAACGGGGAGTTTCGAGGGAATCGGCGATATTGTACCCGTATTCGCAGACACGCAAGGCGATAAGGGAAGGCGCTGCAAAGGCCATGGGGAACATCGATAATTGCGAACCGTATAAACCCGGCTTCCCAATGAAGGCAAGATATACGGACAAAACCGGAATCGTGATTGAAAAACATATAGATTCCGTTGATGAAATTCTTAATTTTTATACTTAAGTGAAGATTACCCGTGACTTTAGTCAT
>CAZWVS010000275.1:0-2138 GCA_964636935.1 uncultured Clostridiaceae bacterium | reverse complement strand
TTCCTCACCACCTCCCTTGAATCAAAAAGGATGACTTTCAAGCTTCCTGAAAAACTTTGTAAAAAGGTAAGGCCCCACTGCGAAGCCCACAAGACCTCCATATTCAGCCTGTATATGGGCGCTATGGCGGTATATATAAACAGAACCATGGGATTGAACAAGATCGTTTTCGGGACTCCCGTCCTCAACAGGAGAAATGCAAGGGAGAAGGACACCCTCGGGATGTACATAAGCACGGTACCAATTACCGTTGAAGTGGATGATAGCAAGAATTACGCAGAATTCACCGAAGACATAAACCAGGAATGGATGACCCTTTTAAGGCACCAGAAATATCCCTATATGAAGCTTCTTAAAAAACTAAGGGAGAAAAACCCGGGGCTTGAGAAGCTCTACGACATCGTAATCTCATACCAGAACGCCAAATTCATAAAGACGGGCAGCGACCATTTCCAGGAAGGAAGATGGCACCAGAACAAGGTTCAGACCGAAACGCTCTATATACATATAAATGACAGGGAAGGCGACGGAGACATAATCATCAATTATGACTATCTTACCGAACTGTTCTATCCAAAAGAAATAGAATTCCTCCATGATCATGTCATACGGCTGTTGTGGCATTTCATAGACAACCCCTATAGGCAGATACCATATATTGAAATGATATCCGAAAAGGAAAAGCAGAAGATTCTGCATGATTTCAATAAAACATCCGAGCAATTCGATGAAAAGCTTCCCATCCATGTGTTGTTTGAGAGAACGGCGGCACAGGCACCCGATAAAACCGCCATTGTATTCGAAGATGAAAAAATGAGTTACGGGGAACTGAACAGGAGGGCGAACCTCGTGTCCGCCGCACTGACTCAAAAAGGCATCGGCCCGGGTGACGTCGTGGGATTCATGCTGCCAAGATCCTTTTCAATCATCACGGCCATATTTGGAATATTGAAATCCGGTGCTGCATATATGCCCATTGACCGCAATTTCCCCGCGGACAGGGTTATTTATATGCTGGAAAACAGCAATTCAAAAGCAATAATCACGGAGAAGGGCATATTCAAACTTCTTGAATACAAGGGTCACGTAATAGATATTGAAAAAGCGCTGGAATCAGGCGGTCTTTCCGCTAATCCTACGACTGTATGCCGTCCCGACGATCCGGCCCTGATCATATACACTTCGGGTTCCACGGGAAAACCCAAGGGGGTTGAACTCACCAAAGGCAACCTGATGAATTTTGTTCCTGCAATGAAACGATTGATTAATCTTGATTCATCGAAGACCGCCATATCAATTGCAACGGAATCCTTTGATATTTTCCTTTCCGAAGCCATTCTCCCTCTTACTCAAGGGCTCAGGGTAATCATGACAAATGAGAACGAACAGAGGATTCCCCAGATGCTCCATGAGCTTATGCTAAGATACAAGGTCGATATCATACAGACAACTCCCACAAGGATGAATTATATTCTGAGCCATATCAATCATTATGCCGGTTTTGAGGAACTCCAGGAAATTATACTTGGAGGCGAAGTTTTCAAGGATACGCTGCTTAAAAAGTTGAAAAGTATTACCAATGCGAGGATATACAACGGGTATGGTCCCAGCGAAACCACTGTTTTCGCAACTTTCAAAGAACTCACCCATTCAGATGTTATAAACGTAGGCAAGCCCCTACCCAATACAAGAATATATATTGTAGATAAATACCTTAACCTGATGCCCATAGGCACCGTCGGCGAGCTTTGCATAAGCGGTGAGGGGGTCATGAAAGGCTATATCAACAACAGGGAACTTACCGATGAAAAACTCGTTGAGTGCCCCTTTGAACCGGGTAATATGATGTACCGGACAGGCGATCTCGCCAGCTGGTTCAGCGAAGGTGAAATAGAATTCGTCGGAAGGAATGACAATCAGATCAAGATTAATGGTCTCAGGATCGAGTACGGCGAAATAGAAACACATATACTAAAATATAGCGGCATAAAGGAAGCTGTTGTCTCTGTATGGGAGGATGACAAGGGAAAACCGATACTATGCGCATATTATATTTCAGATGCTGAAATAAATACAAAGGCAATGAGGGAAAGACTATCGGAAAAGCTGCCTATGAATATGGTCCCCTCGCACTTTAT
>CAZWVS010000274.1:0-2174 GCA_964636935.1 uncultured Clostridiaceae bacterium | reverse complement strand
GGTGCAGCTTTACGGCACGGTTTATTACGACAATGAAAATGAAATATTTAAAATGTGGTATCCCGCATTCGACATGACAGGCGAAAAGACCAAAGCCTATCTTTGTTATGCGGAATCAAACGACGGTTACAAATGGATAAATCCGGATCTTGAAATAGTCCCGGGAACAAATATAGTTCTGGATTCCGACCATGACGTGAGGGGGCAGAGCGTAATATTCGACACAAAAGAGGAAAACCCGGATAGGAGATATAAATTCCTGGTAAGGCCCGGCCACACGCCGAGGATTTGCTCATATGTTTCGCCTGACGGAATTCATTGGGAAATGCTTAGTGATTCAGCAATAGAGGCCGACAGCGACAGCCATGTCGGACTTATAAGGCATCCCGAAACAGGCATATATTATTCCACAATGCGAAAAATAAAGGGAGACAGGCGTGTCTGGCTCAGCCAAAGCACAGATTTTGAAAACTGGACCGAGCCGATGTTGGTAAAAGAGATGGATGTCAACCAGAGTATGCAGACCCAGATTTATGGAATGCAGATAACATATTACGGAGCCTATCTGATAGGGCTGGTTTCATATTACAACACAGTAGAGGATGATTTTGACGGATGGGGCAAGATGGAAGGCACAATGGACATCGGCCTCGCATACGGACGGAGCGCCTACTGCTGGCACGACGCATTCGTGGGAAAAAGGTTTATGGACATATCCGGAAGGGGCAACTGGGACGGGCTTATGATTATTCCCGCATCCCATCTGGTGCTGCTTGAAGATGAAATCAGGATATATTATGCGGGATGCGACCACACGCACAAACCTCCGTATCCCCACGAGAAAAAACTAAGCATAGGCTGCGCTTCCCTGAGACCCGACGGTTTTGTTTACATAGAGGCGGGGGAAGAACCTGCGGAACTGATGACCAGGATTTTCTGCCTGAATGAAGCAGGTTTTCATCTCAATGCCGATGCCTCCAGCGGAGGGATAGATGTTGAAATATGCGACGGCGACGGAAAACCTGTCCCCGGATTTGAAATGGAAAACTTCAAAACCATTAAAGATGATGGTATTGCTCAGATTCTTGAATGGAAGAGCAATCCAAAGGCGGATGCCCTTGTCGGGAAGATGCTGCGTTTTAGAATAAGGGCTGTCAATTCCCGCATTTATTCACTGACCATGAAAAACGGGCAAACAGATGGGGCCTATTGGAAATTCCGGGAAATCGCTTATGCGAATCCACAACTTGATTGTAAAGTTGAAAACAATATATGAAAAAGACCGCTCATCTTGCGGACAAGCGGCTTTTCCTTTTTCTGAATTTGTAAATAATCTTTCTTATGCTCTCACTTGAGAGGTTGTACTGCGAAGCCAGTCCTTCTACCGACAGACCTCGTTGATACTTTAGGTATATCTCACGGTTTCTCCTGTCTATCATTTTGCGTGTTCCGTTCTTGCATCCCCACCCCAGATGGTCTTCGTCGGGTACAGGGATGTATACCAGCTCTCCTTGAACATATTCCTGAAGCTGCTCCAAAAGGCTTAAAGGCAGCACCTTTGCTCCGTTTTTATACTCCAATGTTGAACCTCCGTTAAAAGTCCGTTGCAAAAGAAACGCAAAAATCCCATGTCTATTGAATTTTAAATTGTTTCCGGCAAACGGGTACGCCGGACATTCAAAAAGGAAATTGAATGTCCCCCTAGTTATTCTCCACCTTCATCGTATTGATAATCATTTTTTTGCCCCCTTTCGCCGTATTGAAGTGTCACGAAAACAATAATACATAAGATCGTTGAACAATGCAATGGTAAACACTGTTATATCAAACTTTACCACCCTGGCAACCTGCTTGCCCCGGGATTTTTAGTTAACCATTTGCCCCGGGCATTTGGTTGACTGTTTGCCTCGGGCATATGGTTAACCCTTTTCCCCGGAGCAGATTAATGTCGTTCCTCGGCTTCGCCTGCGGTACGCTTGATATTCGCATAATCGTTTGTGGCGTTTGAATAACCTTGGTTTGCGTACAACCGTTTGCAGCGTTTCTCGACCCTGTTAGTTGTATTTGTCTGCGATACGCTACTGACGGTTTACACGCCATCGTCGTTCCTCGGCTTCGCCTGCGGTACGCTGGGTATTCGCATAATCGTTTGTGGCGTTTTTCGGCTTCGCCTG
>CAZWVS010000273.1:0-2176 GCA_964636935.1 uncultured Clostridiaceae bacterium | reverse complement strand
GTGGGCGGAAGCGCTACCACGGATGGCGGAATGGGGGCGGCCCAGGCTTTAGGTGTGGTTTTTTACGACAGCGACGGCAAACCTTTGTCATACGGCGGTAAATATATGGCCGACATTTCATATTATGATGATTCGGCTCTGGACGAGCGAATAAGGAAGGCGAACATAACCGTCGCCAGCGATGTGACAAATCCATTTTACGGAGAAAACGGGGCTGCATACGTATATTCGGCTCAAAAGGGCGCATCCGGGAGACAAATAAGGCTATTGGACAATGGTCTTAGGAATTTGGCAACCCTGATACACTCGAACCGCGGTTTCGATGTCAACAGATTACCCGGGGCGGGAGCAGCGGGAGGGCTTGCAGGAGGCTTGGCCGCCTTTGCCGGTGCTCTCATTGACAACGGTTTCAACATCGTGGCAAGAACCTGCCATCTCGAAGAAATAATAAAAGACGCCGACCTGGTCATAACCGGCGAAGGGAGCACCGATTATCAAACGGCTTTTGGGAAGGTTCCCGTCGGAATAGCCCATATCGCCTCGGTCCATGAAGTTCCTGTCATATGCATATCGGGTTCATTGGGAACCCGGCATGATGAAATATACAAGGAAGGCATAACGGCCGTTTTCAGCATTTGTCCGGGACCTATCGATTTGAAGGAATCAATGGAAAACGCAGGCCGATTAATATCGGATGCGGTTTATAACGCAGCCAAGGTCTGGCTTGCAGGCCGGGGTGTCATTTGACCGTGTTTTGAGGATTGCCGTTTAAAAAAGTTGAAAGATTGTTCACCGCAATCTCCATCAGTTTGTCTCTGGCATCTTTGGCGGCCCATGCTATGTGGGGCGTTATTATGCACTTTTTGCAGTCAAGCAGCGGGTTGTCCGCATCGGGCGGCTCCTTCGAAAGAACATCCACCGCCGCTCCCGCTACAATCCCCTGTTCCAATGCCTGTGCAAGATCCTTTTCGTTTACAATCGGGCCTCTTGCGGTGTTTATAAGAAAGGCGGATTTTTTCATTTTTGAAAGAGCTTTCATATCGATCATGCCCCTTGTCTGATCGTTCAACGGGCAGTTAAGGCTAACCACATCGGAATCTTCAAGCAGTTTTTCAAAATCCCTGTATAAAAACCCCTTTGACTCGGCTTTCCTGTTCCTGCTTCTGCTGTGATAAATGACTTTCATACCGAAGGCGTCCGCCAGCTTTGCAACGGAATAACCTATCGAGCCCATGCCTATGATCCCCATGGTTTTACCCGAAAGAGCTATAAGCGGATATTTCCAAAAAGTGAAATCCTCACACTTTGTCCACTCCCCTTCTTTCACCGCAGCGTCATGACTTCCGACATGATGGCACAACTCCAAAAGCAGGGCGAAAACAAATTGGGCGACCTCTTTCGTGCTGTAATCCGGTATGTTAGTCACTACTATGCCTTTTTCAGAAGCGGCTTTTACATCCACAATGTTGTACCCTGTTGCCAGGACACCTATGTATTTCAGCTTGTCGGCGTTTTCAATGGTCTCCCTGTCCAAGGGTGTTTTGTTTGTTAAAACGGCTTCGACACCTTCTATCCGTTTTTGGATGTCCCCATCCGCGGTTCTGTCGTAAACCTTCAGCTGTCCCATTTCCTCCAGTTCCTTCCATGACATGTCCCCCGGGTTTGAAGAGTATCCGTCCAGTACTACTATTTTCATTGTTTTCCTCCGTTTTAAATGCGTTACCACCTTCGGCTATATGCTGCGCCCCTCCATTTCGGTTATGGGCTTTAGTTTTTTCATTATCATGTCGAACCTTTCCGGTGTAAGAGCCTGGTTCCCGTCGCAAAGCGCTTCGTCGGGGCAGTTGTGGACTTCTATCATCAGTCCGTCGGCTCCCAGCACAACCGAGGCTTTCGATGCCGGCTCCACAAGCCATGCTATTCCTGTTCCATGGCTCGGATCCACTATGACCGGTAGATGGCTGAGTCTTTTTACTATAGGGACGGCGCTCATGTCAATCGTATTCCGCGTGTAGGTTTCGAATGTCCTTATACCTCTTTCGCATAGTATAATGTTGTCATTCCCTCCGCTCATGAGATACTCGGCCGACATCAACCACTCTTCTATAGTGGATGCAAACCCCCTTTTTAGGAGTATTGGAACCTTTAATTTACTCAGTTCCTTCAAAAGGCTGAA
>CAZWVS010000272.1:0-2186 GCA_964636935.1 uncultured Clostridiaceae bacterium | reverse complement strand
ACCCCCTCGACTATTCCACTCTTGAAAAACAAATCACGGAGTCCCCTTCCGGCGGCATATCCCGTAAATGTTATTTGTACGGTGAAGGTGGATCGGACAAAAAGTTGCTAGGCTGGGATATCGAATACAGGACCGAAGCCGTTTTCTACACATACCGCTTTCCCGAAGAAATGAACAGGAACATGAAAATCACAAGGGATGTGTCATCGGGTACCGACCGGTTCGTATCCCTCGAAATTAACGACAGCGACCTGTCAAGGCATGTGGCGATTATGTTCAACGATCCGGATCAAGCCAAAAAGATACATTTCATATCCGAATCCACAGATAACAAAAAGGACGGTTTGAACGCATCCCAACACTCCGTCGGCGAAACATACTCGTATTGGGAAAAAGGCCGCGAAATGCTCTCCCGCGCTTATAACACAGACGGGATTCTTGTAAATTTCAGGCAGTTTGAATATGAAAACGAAAAGGTTCATGAGGATCAATGGACCTATTACGACGACGGTCTTCCAAAAGGCGAACAGCATCTTGTGGATGGAAAATACGACGGACCATATATCATATATGCTGAATCCGGAAACATAAAAACAAGGGCGAATTACATGAACGGGATGAAAGAGGGCGAATACAGTGAATACTATGAAAGCGGCAGGCTTTGGCGCGTAAGGACATATATCGAAGACAAGCTATACGGTGATTATAAAAAGTATTACGACAACGAAACAAACCGGCTTTCTGTTTCGGGATATTACGTGAACGACAAAAAGAACGGCACTTGGCTGGAATTCGACGAGGATGGGAAGCCGGAAAGCGAAATCGAATATTTGAACGATGTCCTGGACGGCACCTATATCATACATGGGAAAAAATACGGCCGATATGAAAACGGTGAGCTTAATGGTGTCTGGTATTACGGGGACTCCCGCGATGACTGGAGCGAAATGGTTTCATATGACAACGGCGTTAAAATATGGAGTCAATACAATGGTTCGCCTACAAGGACGTACTACAACCCGGACGGATCCGTGAATAGACGCGAAACCGTGGGAAACTGATTCAGGCCTGTTCCGAGGTTTGTATGATTTTCACTATTTCCGTGACACAGGTTTCCGGGCCCCCGTTGTTCTTTACGACATGGTCCGCAAAATCAATCTATTTTTCATATCTTCTTTTATACAGTCGATCCAAGGCGCCGGGGTTGTTTTTCATAAGCGGCCGGCCGCTGTCATCGAGGCTTTTTCTTATTTCTTCCGGTTCCCTGTCAATGAAAATGACAACATTCCCCCTCATTGTTTTCTTGTTTTCGGGATTTTCCACTATCCCGCCTCCGGTGGAAATAATCGCATTTTCACCTTTACAAGCAAACGCAAGCTCTTCCCTTTCCCTTTTTCTGAACCAGCTTTCACCTTTTACAATGAATATTTTCGGTATGCCTCCGTGTTTTTTCTCAATCTCAATATCAATGTCTATGAAACCCAAACCTGTTTTTTCGGCTGCGATCCCGCCCACAGTCGATTTGCCGCATCCGGGCATTCCGATTAAAATGTAGTTATTGCTCATTTGAACCCCTTAACTCATTATATATAGTGTCTGTCAATTCCTCTTCGAATTCCATGTTGTTCCATATTTCCTGTGCTTTTATCGCCTGCGCCACAAGCATGTATAATCCGTTCACTGTCACCAGGCCGTGTTTTTGCGCGTTTTTAAGAAACACTGTTTCGGCGGGATTGTATATCAAATCTACAGCCACCCTGAATCTTTTCATCGACTCGGAATTCAAAATGCAATTGTGGACATCCGGATACATGCCCACGGGGGTTGTGTTTACAACTCCGTAGATCCCCTCGAGCTTTTGTATTTCGTCATATGGTATGAATCCTTCGCGTTTCGGAGTGCGGCTTGCCGTATATATGGCCCCGGCCCCCTCGTCCCGAAGAACCGCCTTCACACTTTGGGAACTGCCTCCCGACCCCAAAACCAGCCATTTATGTCCTGACGGATTTATCCCGTTCACCTTCAGCGACCTGCTAAAGCCGAAATAATCCGTATTGTAGGCCTTTCGCATGCCGGCATCCAGAACCACGGTGTTTGCGGCGCCGAGACCGGCAGCCTCATCGTTGATCCGGTCAACACAATTCAAAATCTTTTTCTTATATGGGATGGTTATGTTGAACCCTTTA
>CAZWVS010000271.1:0-2202 GCA_964636935.1 uncultured Clostridiaceae bacterium | reverse complement strand
CAGCCACAAGTCTTGCGGCCCCCGTCTGTTCAAAGGCTATCCCCAGCGGTATGAGACCGGCAAGCAAAAATACAGTCTTCCAGTCTATTGCCTTGTATAGCTCCTCCTTGTGAATCACCTTGGCAAAAAGCATCAGGACCGCCGCTGAAAGAAAGCTTAGGGCCAATGAAAATCCCAGCAGCACCAATACGATGCCTGCCCCCAGAATCAGCATGGCGTGTATCTTTTTATCGGCTCTTGAAGCTTCCGGAGGCGGTTTGATCTCACTGATAACAACAAACTCCTTTGAATCCTTAATGCTCTTGAGATCCTCCCATCTGCCAAAGACGATGGCCTTGAGTCCAGGCTTCATCTCCCAATCCAGAAACTCCAGCCTCCTGCCGTCGCTATCGATATATATTATGGGTTCTATTTTGTAGTTTTTCCTTAATGCTATATCTTTAATAGTCCTTCCCTTTAGATTTGAATCAGGCGGAAGGATTATTTCGGCAAACGACGCTTCCTTATCATCCCCGAGTTCCCTAAAAACACTCAATTCATCCTTGGGTTTTAAATCAAAAGCCTCAAAGAACTTCCTTATCTGCTCCTCTTCCCCGAAAATTGCCAATGTTTGACCTTTCTTGAAGGTGGTTTTCCGCCAGGGTATGTAGGTTTTGCTTCCCGAATCCCAAAGGGCAAGGACATGAACACCGTAATCCTTCCATATGTTAAGCTCCTCAATTGTCTTCCCAATCAATTCACTGGCGCTTTTTAAATCCACTTCGTAAATCTCCTTGGGAAGGTTATATATATCAAGAAGCTCATCTTTTCTCCAACGGGTGTCGTCCTTGCCGCCGGGCAGCACAGCCTTTGAAAAAAAGAAGAAATACAGTATTCCCGCAATAAGGAGTCCTACTCCTACGGGTGTTACGCTAAACATCCCGAACCCTTCATACCCCGCTTCGCCAAGAAGGTCGTTCAAAATGATAAGCGGCCCCGAAGCAATCATGGTGATGGTTCCGCCAAGAATCCCGGAAAACGCCAATGGCAATATGAGCCGCTGATTACTGATTCCTGATTTATTGCTGATTTTCTTTACAGCCGGCAGGAACAAGGCAACGGATCCAATATTTTGCATAAATGACGAAATGGCCCCCGTCACCGCCATTACGGTTGCAATGACGATATTTTCCTTTGTTCCGGTTCTTTTCATTATCAACCGGGCCAAGTCATCCATTATTCCGGTTTTTTCTATTCCATAGCCGATTATCATGACACCCATGATTGCTATGACGGCATTTGACGCGAATCCTGAAAATGCCTGGTTTATAGATATGACCCCGGACCACGCCAAAGAAAGCATGATTATAATAGATGCCACATCATTCCTTATTTTTTCCACGGAAAACATGACCACTGCGGCTAAAAGTATTACAAAAACAATTATGACATCGGTGCTCACGGGTTATCCTCCAGTGTTTGCCAAACAGGCCGACCGATACGGGCGGGTCCGCCTGTTTCAGGGTGAATTACTTGTATCTGCTAAACATTTCTATACATTGCGACGCCACCGGATATGACAACCACATCGTACCCTCTCGCTTTAAGGTATGACGCAGCGGTTGTGGATCTTTTGCCGGAGTCACAAAGAATATAATTCTTCTTACCCCTATCCAGCTTGTCCAGGCTATCATAGAGACTCTTCAAAGGAATCATCACTCTGTTCTTCTCCGGATCTCCTTTTTCCACTTCAATGTAATCCCTTATGTCCAGGAGTATGAAATCATCGCCCTTTTCCACTTCCTTGTATTCTTTTGCAGATATTGTATCGATATAATCCAGCTCGCGGCCCTCTTCATGCCACATTTCAACGCCACTTGGCAAATATCCTGCAATACTGTCAAATCCGGTCCTCCTGCAATACCAGTAGATTTCCTCCATCTCCCCGATCTGTTCGTCTGTGACAAAAGCTATCCTTTCATCCGGCAAATATATGGATCCCAGAAAAGCGGTAAGGTTTTCTTTGGGCAAATAAAACGAACCGGGAATGTGCCCGCCGAAAAAGGCCTCTTGGGTTCTAAGATCTATCAAGAGCATATCATCTTTCATTTTTGCTACATCATCGACACTCAGAACGTTTAACAC
Organism: uncultured Clostridiaceae bacterium; assembly: GCA_964636935.1. Taxonomy (GTDB): domain Bacteria; phylum Bacillota; class Clostridia; order DUPQ01; family DUPQ01; genus JAFGQE01. Next base: position 78 of record CAZWVS010000271.1, on the reverse strand, counting down.
AACTTCGTTTCCAACAAAGTCCCCGCCTTTTACATTGAGATCTTCCATCCACTCAAAATATCTCGGCTTGATTCTCAT
>CAZWVS010000270.1:0-2208 GCA_964636935.1 uncultured Clostridiaceae bacterium | reverse complement strand
GATATAAACGATAAAACGGAAGTTGACGCTTTTTTCCGTACCGCGCGACCGGAAGCGGTCATCCATCTTGCGGCGCAGATAGATGTCCAGACATCCATGGCGGAACCGGCTTTTGACGCAAGGACAAACATAATGGGAACGATCGATTTACTGGACGTCTGCCTAAGACACGGTGTCAAAAGATTCGTGTATTCATCCAGCGCCGCCGTTTACGGCAATCCAGAGTATCTCGGCATTGACGAAAACCATCCTACAGCGCCCGAATCATATTACGGATACTCTAAACTTGTACCGGAAAAATACATAAGGATGATGTCGAAAAACACGGGTATGACATACGCGATACTCAGATATGCGAATGTTTACGGCCCCAGGCAGAAAGCGGAAGGCGAAGGCGGCGTGGTGGCGATCTTCACAAATCAAATGAAAAAGAACAAAAAATGCAAAATATTCGGCAACGGGGAGCAGACCAGGGATTTTGTATATGTCAAAGACATCGCAAAAGCGAATATCATGGCTTTAAAAAACGACGGTGATTTCACAATGAATGTAAGCACGGCAAAGCCTTTAACAATCAACGGGCTGTTTAAAATCATGGCAGACACCTACGGATACAATCAAAAACCGGAATACGAACAGGCGCGCAAGGGTGATATCCTCCATAGCTGGCTGACGAACGATAAAATTGAAAAGCAGCTGTCATGGAGTCCGGAGCATACGATTCACGAAGGTATAGGGGAGATGGCGGAAAATGAAAACGTTTGACAAGAAATCAACCATCAAAAAAATAGAGGAGTACACAAAGGCGGTTGAAGCAAAAAGAGCGCCGATTCACGAAAACTCGGAAAACTGGCGGGAGTGTCTGTTGAAAAGCGAAGTGCCCTTTTTGAAATATGGTGAGAATTATAAAATCGATTTCAAGAATATCGATTTCACCGGACCGGAGGTAAACCATCAGGAATGGAGGGCCCAGCTTAACAGGTTTTTATGGTTGAAGGCGTGTATGGAGGAAGACGCAAAAGCGGAATCCGACTATTTCGCCCGTATTGCAAGGGATTCCGTGGAATCCTTTCTTAACTTCAGAAAAAACGTTGAAATTACCGACGGAGACGAATTATGGGAAAAATTGGGGGACAACACCCTCAGCATCTCAGTGCGCCTCGGCAAAAGAAAAGGTACGGGCTGGTGGGGGACGCTGCCATATATGCGGGAATCCGTTGCAGACAAGGCATTTTTGACTAAGGTTTATGAATCGACCGTTGAACAGGTTGAATATTTACTCGAAAATCTGACACCCTGCGGCAACTGGCGGATAAGCCAGTTGTCCTGCCTGCTTTTCATGGGGTACATATTTGATGAAAACGATATTATCGAAAAAGCGGCAAGAAGCCTGAATGAGACTTTCAGAAACCAGGTTGCACAAGACGGATGCCATGAAGAGCATACCATCGGTTACCATAGCTGGATGGCAAGGGAATTCACGTCCTTTTACTTTTTGTCTGTAGAAAAACCCGAAATCGGATTGAAGATTGATCCTGTCAAACTGGTGAAAATGTGGGATTATGTGATTTTATCGGCAACCCCCGACAAACAGCATGCCGGATTGAATGATGCCGAAAGATGGGGGTTCGAGCAAACTGAGAAAAAAAAGAGCGCTTACGATTTCGCGGTAGAAACTAGAAAATATTTAGTTGACGAAAAAGGAGTTGACGCAGGGAAAATCGATAAAGACGCAAGCAGCTTTTTTGAAAGCGCCGGACACTGGTTTGCAAGGCACAACGGAGCAAACGGCAAGCAAATGCTCATATTCGACGCCACCAGATACGGCGGCGGCCATTGCCACATGGGGGTTAACTCGGTAAATTTCTATTACGGCGACAGGATGATGCTGATAGACCCGGGAACTTTCAGCTATGAACGGAGCAACATTTTCACCGGATACGGAAGACATACCAAAAGCCACAACACGGTATCCGTGGACGGCATGGCACAGTTGCCTTCCACTGTAAATGAAGCTCTTTTTCACATGGGAGAAAAATGTGCCTTTATATACAACACGTACTCAAACGGATATGAAAAAGACGGCGAAAGCGTCGCGGGCCTGCATGAAAGGCTGGTTTTGTGGCTGAAGGACGGCTTCATACTTGTAAACGACATAATCAAATCACAGGGGAACAGATTCACGGCAAACTTCAATTTCCTTCCCGG
>CAZWVS010000269.1:0-2212 GCA_964636935.1 uncultured Clostridiaceae bacterium | reverse complement strand
GAAATACACGGTGAATGCGCTCTTGTCGACAGGCCGGCTACCCCTCATGCCGGCGGCATATCCGTGTTCCATGAATGCGGGGCCGAACTCGATATGATCCGTCCCAAGCGATGCCGTAATCATGCCGTCTCCCGCAATTATGCCGTTTCCGGGCGTTCCGTCGGCCATGAAACCGTCGCTTTTGACCGAACACCCCCCCGTTAAGCAGAAATCCAGCTTAAACGGAACCCTGTCGCAGCCTTCCGTGCGGACCTTCATCGCAACACCGTCGTCCGTGAATGTGAATTCCGTGAAAAACGATAGGTCCACCTTGCCCACCGAGTCTCTTTTCGAGTGATCCATTTCGTCCCATACATTCGTGTCCGGCGGGTTGTCAAAGGGCATTTTGTAACTTCCGGATGCGGTGAATTCCATTTTATAGCCTTTGTCGGTTTCAACAATTTCCCCTGGTTTGAACTGCCCCACCGCAAAAAACGACGCGCACATCCTGACATAGCACCTCAGGCCGCCTTTTTGCACAAACAGGAAATTGGGCGAATCGGCAAGAAGCGTCACCATCAGGTCCTTTTTCCTTTTTCTGACGATTCCCGAAGGCTTGTAAAACACTTCGTATTCCATGGGAAGTTCAACCCTGTCCGGCACATATTCCTTGAGCCCTTCTTCAATCATATAGAGCCAGAGGGCGCCGGGCGCCCCTTTGCCGCCCCGAATCGCGCTGTCGAAGATAAGGTCGGCCATTTTTGCAAAAACGGGATTGCCCGATTCATATGCGGCTTTTAGATACAGGTGGTAGTAGTTTGTGGGATAGAAGGATTTGCCCGGCATGCCCTCCCCCTTGTCCACCCTTACGGAGTTTTGTGTGAACACCGAACCGTCAGGCTCTATGTAATGGAGCATCATCTCGAGGTTTCTGAATGCGTATCGCATCAATTCCGGTTTATCCAGTTCCTCTGCAAGTATGATCAACGCATTGTCGTTCACCCCGTTGTAAATACCGGGGGATTTTTCCGTAAACTCTCCGTTTTCATCTATGTCTATGCCCTCCGCCAGGTATTTTTCAGCCATCCGCCTTAATGATTGATCACCGGTTATGTTTGCGGCTATCGCAAGTCCGGCGGCCACAACCCACCTGTGATTCGGTGTATGGAAACCACCGTCCCTTAAACCTTTTGACGCCTTTTCAATTATTTTGAACAATCTTTCCGTGATTGCCCTTTCCCTGTCTGTATCGCCATATCTGTTCAGGATTTTATATGCCTTTCCCATGTTGTGCATTATGAATCCCGTATCCGGCGCAGAGTGGAAATTGGAAATAAGAAGATCGAAGGTCCCGTTTTCCCTCTGGATTTTTTCCGTGAACAACAGGGCGTTTTCCATGGCTTCCAACAGGCATTCATCCTTGTGGAAACGCGAATCTTCATTATAATAAGCCGACGCATGGGAAACCAGGCTCCCTATTCCCGACCCGGGCGCGACTAAAGCGTCGGCTGACCTTATGCCTCCGAAATCAATACTGTTTTTGTCGGATACGGTCATAACCAGGTATCTTTCAACAGCCCTGTCGCATGCTTTTACCACTTCATTGTAATGTGTTTTCATTTGCAGCCTTCCTTTTCATTGTTTTTAAACCCGCCGCTCCAGGCGCGCCATTTGTGGTCGATTTCCACAAACCTCTCCAGGAGAAAATCCCTCGTGGTGTACCGGGGGGTCTCAAAAACGCTTTCGCCGTTTAAATAGATCCTGCATCCGTTCACCATTCCATACATGCATGTTTCCTTGTTTTTTGCTATGTAGGAAAAATCGGCATCTGTGGTTATTTCACCGTAATCGATCCTGCCGTTCTCCCAGTCGTACGCCGGCGCCCTGTCCTCTTCAAAGGGGTGCAGCCCGTATTCGAGGTCCAGCTTATATGTAAGCAGGGTTTTCTCAATACCCGTATATTCAAGCGCCAGCGCCTTTTGATTGTCAAGTGTGAACCGGGCCTTCAACCTGCCGGCTGATTCTTTGCAGTCGTCTTTTCTCTTATGGGGGGCGAGGACGGTGATGAACACTTTTACATCGCCCTTTTCCATATTTTCGCTTATACATTCGCTGACCATTTCGGCGTCCCCGTGATTCCTCATTATTTCGTCTGTGCCTTTAATCGTGTCCCCGGACAGGAATTCGATAAGAAGGGAATACTCCTTCCGGTTTTCATAGGGGGTTTTGTCGT
>CAZWVS010000268.1:0-2217 GCA_964636935.1 uncultured Clostridiaceae bacterium | reverse complement strand
TGAGAAAATGGAGCTTCCCTGCGTAACCGTTCATGAGCATCCCTCCACGGATGAAGGTGCGTGCAATTAGGAATTCCAGAAGTTTCTAAACGATGATGTCCACCTTGGTAATCGCACGGGAATTCCTGTGATATACAACAGCTGGTTCTATGATTTTGACAGATTCCTGGTTGATGACCTTGAACGACAGGCAGCGGCCGCCAAGGAACTGGGAGTGGAAATATTCGTTATTGATGCAGGCTGGTACGGCCCGTCTCATGACGATTGGAGCAAAGCTGCCGGTGACTGGCGGGAAAAGACCGACGGCGCGTTCTTCGGTGACATGAAGGGTTTCTCGGAATATGTCAAATCGTTGGGAATGGGCTTCGGCCTTTGGATCGAACCTGAGAAGGTTTGTTCCGGCATACCCGTCCTCGAGGAGCATCCCGATTGGTTCATCAAAGCCGGTCAAGGGATTTACTATCCGGACCTTGCACGAATAAAACCCGGAAAATATATTGAAGATGTCATAAACAGTCTCATAAAAACATATTCTGTTGCCTGGCTCAAACTTGATTTCAATTTCCCTCTTGCGAACGACCCTTACAAAAGCAATCATCACCTGTACATGAAAGGTTATTACAAAATGATCGACAATCTGCGCTCTTCGCACCCGGGTGTGATATTCGAGGCATGTCAAAGCGGCGCCATGCGTGCCGATTTGGAGAGCATACGTCATTTTGACACCCAATTCCTGTCCGACACGGTATATCCGCGCGATATTGTCAGGATATTCAAAAACGCACTTTACAGGACTTCCCCGTCCCTTTTGTTCAAATGGGTGGTCTTGAGACAAATCCGGGGAGTTCCCCGATACGGGATCCCCCTTTCCGAATCCCCCGGTTCAATAATTGTTCCCATAGGCCCCACCTGGAATGAATTCACCGGTTGTGACATGATGACCCTCTGCTGCCTTTTTTATTTGGGGAGTACGGGTCTTAGCGGAGATTTGGACAGCCTGGATGAAAACAACAGAAAAATCCTTAAAAAACATATTTTAAATTACAAAAAATATATTCAGGGAACCAAAACGACAATATTGCCGGTGGACACGGATGAACCGGGCTGGACTATTTTTCGCGTTGAAAATGAAAAGGCTTCGTTCAAAGTATCTTTTCGGGAGCCGGGTTCGTCTCCATTTTGCATGGATGTAAAGATGCCTGATTCAATTTTTGCATCAGTTGATATGGTAGTCAAAAATAACTGATTGGGAGCATCCTGTGTCAGAATGCATTTATCAGGGTCTGCCGTCGAGAATAATTCCATCCCCGGTCACAAATTGGTTTGAATATGGATAGAAATGTTTTTCCTTTGACATGATCGGTGTCGCAGCCAGTCTTTTTAAATATTCCTCCGGTTTCCAGAATTCAATCACCTTTTTGCGAAATTCATCCGCCGGCTTCCTATTGTCATTCACGATGTTGTCATATTCCCCCGGGTCATCCTCCAGATTATAGAGTTCCTCGCATCCGTCCAGATAATAACAATATTTCCAGGGTCCCGTCCTATACATGCATCCCGCATGCTCCGTCGCCCTGAGAACAGCACTTTCGCTGAAAATCCCTTCTCTTTTAAGATTTTGCCCCCTTGCAAGATGCCCATGCAGGCTGATTCCCTCACAAGTGTCCGGTATGTCTATACCGGCTGCATCACAAAGGGTCGGAAATATATCGATAAGTCCTGCAATTTCGTTGCTTCGGCGCCCTCCTTCGATGGTGCCGGGCCACCGCATGATCATGGGAACCCTGACTGAAGCATCGAAGAACAGGGTTTTCTGCCATGTTCCGTGTTCGCTTCCCATTTCGCCGTGGTCGGATGAATATATGACAATGGTGTTTTCCCCGAATCCCAAATAATCAAGGGTCTCAACAATTCTTCCGACGGCATCGTCAACCCACTCCACGCATCCGTAATATGCCTCAAGGGCCCTCAGTTGGATATCATGGTCCCTGCCGAAGTGGTGACCGGTTTCATTGTGTTCAATTGCCTGCCTGATGAAGGGCACGGTGCTTTTTTGATAATCATCGGGCACCTCCGCCAATTGCAGCTTGCCTTTATACCTGTCAAAATATTTTTTCGGAGGTTTTATCGGGAAATGAGGTTTGTCAAAGTGCACGCTGAGCATGAAAGGCTGCGTTTCATGGCCGCTCTTATGCAGCTGCAGCCACTTGCATGCTT
>CAZWVS010000267.1:0-2222 GCA_964636935.1 uncultured Clostridiaceae bacterium | reverse complement strand
CAGTTTTCCAAAGCCTGCGACGGATATATTATTATCTTCCCGTTTTCATCCTTTTGGGAATACAGGTTCATATAGAAGGCGATGACTTTTCTTGCATGCTTGTGTAAAACACTCTTCTCAAACTCGCTGTTTTTGGTATGCTTCACATATTCAATCATGATCACCAGCAGTTCCAGCATGCCGGAAAAATAGTATCTGAGGTACGGGTTGGTTATTATCGCGTCGTTAAGGTCATCCCTGTTTCTCCCGTAATCTATGTTTCTGGCTGTTCCCCAGGGCGACATTGTTTCGTAATACAGGACCCCCTCGAAACCGAAATGCTTTTTCACCTTTGCTACACAAATATCAAATATCTTCTCGTACATGTTAAAAAACGGTTTCATCAGATCAAAGTCGCCGGATGCGAGCATGCTCCAATAGATCAACCTGGTGTTCTGAAACCAGTATCCGCCGCCCCACCGCCGGAAATCCGGACCCAGGTTTTCATCATCATGTATGTCGGGGACAAAGATGCTGCCGTTGAACTTTATGGGGAATTCCCCGCGTCCGTTACAGGCGTTCATATATCTTTGGATACGGTAACCTGAATCGACAAGTGCAGCCTCTTCCGTCTCTATGTTTATATATGATTTTTGTGCAAAATCCTTCCAATATTTTTTATGTTCTTTAAAAGCCTCTTCATAATCCAATGAATTGCATTTGGTGGTTTTTTCATATAGCCGGCGGCAGAAATTCTTTTCGTTCCCGTTTATCCCGGTGATGACGCCTACACATATGTCCTGCAGTTTTTTACCTTTGCGGGATTTCATTTGCAAAGGGGTTGTTTTTTCCAAATTGTCAGACATGATGCAGCCGCCGAAACTTCTGTCAAGCAGCGGGTCTTCATATAAATGGGCAAGGTCTTCGATTTTTTGATATTTTAAGCTTGGCAGATAATGCGAATCCGGATTTCTGTGATACCAGACCACTGCATCATCATAATCCTCGTTTATCTTGTCCCCATAGACGATAATCGGCTCTTTGTCGTTGTCCTGTCCGAAGAAATCCGCATACTCCTCCGTCCTGTTGTTAAACCCGCCTTCTATCCTTTTGTCTTCCGTCCTCCAGATGATTTTTCCTACCGAAACCTTCACCGGCTTGCCGGACTTGGCTCGGATGCGGATGCAGGGGTTGTTTGCATCGGTCCATACGGTGAAGGAAACCTTGTTTTCGCCTTTGGAATAGCCGATTTTCACGGTTCCCTGCAATATGTCAAGCTGCTGGTTGTCAAACAGGTATCCCTTTTCATCAATCGCAATATCCAGCCTGCCGATTTTAAGCAGTCTGAGGGCGGACGAAAATGAATTGTTTTTGCTTATCATTATGGACAGGCGGCCGTTCTCCCCGCCCCATACCATCGCCCCTATGTCGCCATTCCCGATGGGGAGTGAATCCCTTTCGCCGTCACCCGGTTCTTTGAACCTGAACTTGTGATTCATATTATTCTCCGGTAAGTTTTGCTTTCAGTTTCCTGTCGAAAGGATCCCTTCTGGTGGGGCAGTTCAACCTTTCACACAGTTTGCAGTTGGAATACCCTGTTTTTGATTTGAAAAGTATCCCCGAACCGCTTTTGTTGGGCAGCATCAGAAAGGATTCTGTGAGCTCAACGCCTATATCCTCATTCTTGTTTTCGAGCAGTTCGAACAGCTCTCTTTGACTGTCTATGGGCCATCCCGGCAGCGATCCGGGATTCATTGACGACAGTTTGGTCACCCCGTATTGATTTTTTATAACTTCTTGAAGTTCGCTCATCGCCCCCCGCAGATATGCCTCCATGATACAGTCCGCCCAATATCCCACAAAAACGTCATCGATGGATTTCGCCCACTCGTAAAGCTCCCTGCCGCATGTTACTATATATGGGAAAACCCTGTTCACGTCGTCAAGGTTCTTCCTCATCAGTTTGCACTCTATGACTTTATCACCTATCTGGACGCCGTCTTCGAATTTATCCATCAAATATGCCTCCGCAAATACGGCTTTGGGATTTGCGATGCTTTTTACTTTTTCCAGCATTTCATTGAAAAGCTTTATATCCTCTTCTTCTTCGATGCGAAGCTTTTTCATCATGCTTTGTTCATTAATCTCGTACTCAATATTCTGCAACAATTTAATATCCATTTCGCCCTCCTGTGTATTAGCCATATTATAGAATAGGGAATGGAATATAGCAATTGTATGAA
>CAZWVS010000266.1:0-2235 GCA_964636935.1 uncultured Clostridiaceae bacterium | reverse complement strand
GATCTTCGCCCTTACAACAACCTTGCCCCTGCCCGTTTTATAGGCCTGGCGGATCCCGCTTCTTCCCAGTATTGTCCCGTAGGTCGGGAAATCCGGCCCTTTGATGACCTCGTTGAGCTCTTCGATGGTGACATCGGGGTTGTCGATGATCATTTTTATGCCGTCTATAACCTCCCCCAGGTTGTGAGGCGGTATGTTTGTGGCCATTCCCACGGCTATTCCGGAAGATCCGTTTACCAGAAGATTCGGGAATCCCGCCGGGAGCACCACGGGTTCCATTTCATGGTCGTCGAAGTTGGGCTTGAAGTCGACAGTGTCCTTGTTTATGTCTTTTAAAAGCTCCATTGAGATTTTCGTAAGCTTTGATTCCGTGTACCTCATTGCGGCCGCGGAGTCGCCGTCCCTGGAACCGAAGTTCCCGTGCCCGTCAACCAACGGGTATCTCATTGAAAAATCCTGTGCAAGCCTCACCATGCTGTCGTATACGGCGGCATCTCCGTGGGGATGCAGTTTTGCAAGCACTTCACCGACGGTTGCGGCGCATTTCCTATAGCTTTTTTCAGGCAGGAACCCGAGCTGAAGCATTGCGTACAGGATTCTCCTGTGAACCGGTTTCAATCCGTCGCGGACATCGGGCAGGGCCCTGTCGGCTATGACGCTCATTGCGTATTCTATAAACGATTTCTTTATCTCGTCTTCAATTTCTATTGGTATGATTCTTGCTACATTTGCATTGTTTTCTTCAGGCATTATTCACTCCGTTTTCCTTTATATATATCATTATTATTATACTATGTTACGGTGTTTATGTCCATCAAACAAACCTGTCCCGGCAAGCTTCCGGCTCTGAATTTCCCTACCCTTGGCCAAAGACTTTTATGATATTATAAAAGTAGCTTGAAATGTGTGCGGTCGTTTGAATTGCACATGTCCGGAGGTTTTTTTGAGAGTAGATGTGCTTGGTGTTAATGTCGATAATGTGGATATGGGCGAAGCCGTTGAAAAGGTTTTTTCTTTTATTGAAAAAAAATCGGGCGCGGCGATTTACACCCCCAATGCGGAAATGGTAATGGCGTCAAGAAAAAACCGTCATTTGAAAAAGGCCCTTCTGGAGGCCGACCTTGTGATACCCGACGGGGCCGGCGTTGTGATGGGGTCGAAAATACTCGGATCCCCGCTAAAAGCGAAAGTTGCAGGCGTGGACCTTGTAGCGAACCTGGTCTCTTCTAACCGTCCGCTTTCACTGTTCCTTTACGGCAGCGCCCCAGGGGTGGCCGAAAAGGCGGCCGAAGAAATGAAAAGGATAAATCCCCGAATATCAATTTGCGGAACCATGCACGGGTATCATGAAGAGGGGCTGGAGCCCGCCCTTGTCGACAGGATAAGCCGCACTTCACCGGACATCGTGATTGTGGCGCTCGGCGTCCCCGCGCAGGAACTTTGGATATGGCGAAACCGGAAAAGCCTGGGGGCGGGTGCCTGCATCGGCGGCGGCGGCACGTTGGACATATTTGCGGGCACGGCCAAAAGGGCTCCCGAAAAATTTATCAGGTACAATCTGGAATGGTTTTATCGGCTTATGAAACAGCCTAAAAGGATTGTCAGGATGCTAAAAATCCCCGTATTCATGATGCTTTGCGTTGTAAAAAGGATTTCCGGCTGATTCAAAGCGGTCTCTTTGCGGGGGTTCCCGCTTTTCTCGGATATATGTCGGGCGTTTTCCTTGTTTTTTTTATGTAGACCAAAACCCTTTCCATGTCCGTTCCGGGCAGGGTGAATTCCCTTATGTCGGTTATCTCCCCCCCTAAAACAGATAACGCCTTTTTCGAGTTTCCGATTTCCTCTTTGCTTCCGGGCCCCTTCATGGCTATGAGCATGCCGTCCCTTTTTAATATTGGAAGACAGTATTCAAGCAAAACCGGCAGCGGGGCTACAGCCCTGGCCGCTGTTGAAGAAAATTCACCCCTCAGTTTTCCCCTGGCGGCGTCTTCCGCCCTTGAATGTATCGCACTGCAATTGTTCAAGTCCAGTTCCCTTATGGCCAGCATAAGGAAATCAACCCTCTTTTTCAATGAATCGACAAGCACGGTTTTTCCCTTGTATCCGGCTATGCAAAGGGGTATTCCGGGAAATCCGGCTCCGCTTCCGATATCCACGAAATCCGGCCGTTTTTTTATTTCGTTGTATATTGAAATCGAATAAATGAAATTCTTTTTATCTATATCTTAGGGCCGG
>CAZWVS010000265.1:0-2237 GCA_964636935.1 uncultured Clostridiaceae bacterium | reverse complement strand
TTTTTCATCAAGGAAAAAGTAAGGCAAGTATAACTGTTATTTTAACTAATAATAATGTTCTTTGTTTTTCTCCATATGGTCCCTCTGTGTTAATTAATTCACAACATACTGTTTGATAATGCCTTAAAGTGTTGATTTTACTCTATTTAGACATTATATAAATTGCGGATTTAAAAGACTGAACGAGAAACATTTTATAATTTTACCGGCCTAAAAGTTAACAGGATAAAGCCATGCGTATAGCGAGAGTAAGCACAAAAGCACCGGAGCAGGAAGCATCGGATACCGATCTGGATTTACTGAATCCATTAATTGAAAAATACAGAGACAAAAAAGGCAATCTTATCCCCTTGTTGCAGGGCACCCAGGATATTTTCGGCTACATCCCGCGCGAGGCCTTTTTAAAAATTTCAGAGGAAACCGGACTGGATTTAAGTGACATGTATGGCGTGGCCACGTTTTATGCGCAATTCCGTCTCAACCCGGTCGGGAAACATATTATAAAAGTTTGTCATGGAACTGCCTGCCATGTGCAAAACGCCAACGAGGTAACCGAATCCCTGCAGGACGCCCTGAAGGTCAAAGACGGAGAAACCACCGAGGACGGCCTCTTCACCCTCGAATCGGTGGCATGCCTTGGCTGTTGCTCCCTGGCCCCCGTGATGATGATCGGGGATGAAACTTACGGCAAACTCGACGGAAAGCAGGCGGTGAAGATTGTGAAGAATATTAAGATAAAGGAAAGTAACTAAAATATGTTGCAAGTTTCAGGTTGCAGGTTGCATGTTGGTGCAACCTGCAACCTGAAACCTGCAACCTGAAACGAATTTATCCATGGAATCAACAAAAGTGATCGTCGGATTGGGCAGCTGCGGAATAGCGGCAGGTGCCGGGAAGGTTTATGAGAAGATCAAATCGCTGAAGGAAGCCGAGCATCTGGATTTCGATTTAAAAAAGACTTCCTGTGTTGGTATGTGTTACCGCGAACCCCTGGTGGAGGTGATCGATGAAAGCGGTTCATACCTTTATGGCGACGTGGATGAGGAGCGTGCCATAGATATTCTCGACAAGCACATTAACCAACACAATCCTGTTAAGGAGTATGTTGTAAAAACCGATCTTTTCAAAACGGAAGATGACGAATACAACGATTCACAGGTGAGGATAGCACTGCGCAACTGCGGGTTTATGGATCCGGAAAAGATAGAGGAATACGAAGCCCGGCAGGGCTATCGCGCCATCCGCAAGATCGCGGGGCAGGGCATGCCCCGTCTGGATGTGATCCAGACAGTTTTAAGCTCAGGCTTGCGCGGAAGAGGCGGCGGCGGATTCCCCACCGGGCTGAAATGGAAATTCGCCAACAACAACAAATCCGACGAAAAATACATTATTTGCAATGCCGACGAAGGCGACCCGGGCGCGTTCATGGACCGCTCGGTGCTGGAAGGCGATCCCCATAGCGTGCTCGAAGGCATGATCATCGGGGCCTATGCCATTGAAGCAACGGGCGGTGTTATATATTGCCGCGCAGAGTACCCACTGGCCATCAAACGCCTGAATATCGCTATTGAACAGGCCCGCGCCAAAGGCTACCTGGGTGAGAACATCCTGGGCATCGACGGCTTCAATTTCGATATTTATATCAAGGAAGGCGCCGGCGCTTTTGTATGTGGCGAGGAAACAGCGCTCATCGCTTCCGTGGAAGGCGAAAGAGGCATGCCGCGTAAACGTCCGCCTTTCCCGGCTTCACAGGGCCTGTGGAAAAAGCCGACCAACATCAACAACGTGGAAACTTTTGCCAACATCCCCTGGATCATTTTGAACGGAGCGGATGAATATAAAAAGTACGGTACCGAGAAAAGCAAAGGAACCAAGGTATTCGCACTTGCAGGAAAGATCAGAAGATCAGGATTGGTGGAAGTGCCCATGGGCATGAGCATACGCGACGTGATATTTAAGATGGGCGGCGGCATACAGGGCAATAAGAAGTTTAAGGCCGTACAAATGGGCGGCCCATCGGGCGGTTGTATCCCCGAATACCTGGCCGACACCCTGGTGGACTACGACAGCGTGAACGCCACCGGCGCCATCATGGGATCCGGAGGTATGGTGGTAATGGATGAAACCACCTGTATGATCGACGTGGCCAAGTTCTTCCTGGATTTCACCCAGAAAGAATCCTGCGGGAAATGCACCTTCTGCAGGGTAGGCACAAAAAGAATGCTGGAGATACTCGA
>CAZWVS010000264.1:0-2246 GCA_964636935.1 uncultured Clostridiaceae bacterium | reverse complement strand
ATTTTTCAATATCCATACAACTATTGTACCACAAGACGCGATTTTCACAAAATTTGCCATATTTTGGCAATGCTTTGTTACGATTTATATTTGTAGCATTTATGGCGGGAAATGTACTCTTCGACCAGCCTGGGAACAAGGCCTGAAACCGGTTTGCCTTCGCTTATGCGGTTGCGTATGCTGGATGAGGAAATATCAGGCGGCGTGCCTGAAACCAATTCCATGTCGGCCCCGTACATATTTTTAAGATGATCTATCTTTTGTGGCATTTCTTCACGGTTGAACCCTTCCCTTGCAAAGACCGCAAAACTGCATTTTTTAAAAACTCTTTCATAATCCTTCCAAGTTTCGAGCTGGTATACCGTGTCGCCACCGATTATGAAATATATCTTATTTTGACCGCCGAGCCGGGCTTCAAGGTCGTTCAGTGTGTCGATGGTGTAGGTGGTGCCTTCCCTTTCAATCTCCATGGAGCTGACAACCACATCGTCGTACCCGGATGCGGCGAGAAGGCACATCTCGTACCTTTCAAAAGCAGGGAGTAGCGTCTCATCGGATTTATGCGGGGGCGAGCCTGTGGGAATCAGCATTACATAATCAAGCCCGAGGTGCTTTATAGCCTCTTGCGCCATGAACATATGACCGTTGTGGACCGGGTTGAAAGTCCCACCCATGATACCTGTTCTCATGTCCTGCCGATATCCTTCCTGAATTGCATATCCTTGAAATATATATCTTCAACGGCAGAATATGCCTTATCAAGAGCCTTGTCAAGGTCTTCGGCCACCGCTGTGACACCGAGGACCCGTCCTCCGTTTGTGAGGAAATTGCCGTCCTCTTTCCTTGTTCCGGCATGGTAGACCGTGACATCCGGTCTCGCACCGGCTTTTTCAATGCCTGTTATCCCGTAGCCTTTTTCATATGAAACGGGATATCCTCCGCTTGCCAGCACTATGCAGGCCGCTGCGCCTTTTTCCCATTCTATATTGAGTTCGGACAAACTCCCGCTTGAAACAGCATCCATTATATCCACAAGATCGGTCTTCAACAGCGGCAGCACCACCTGGGCTTCCGGATCGCCGAACCGCGCGTTATACTCTATGACCTTCGGCCCTTTGTCGGTTACCATCAGTTCGAAATATATAACACCTTTGAACGGTCTTCCCTCTTTTTTCATCGCGCTTATGGTGGGCTTGAATATCTTCTCCATGCATGTTGCGGCGAGTTCCTCCGTGTATATCCTTGCCGGAGCTATAGCCCCCATCCCGCCTGTGTTCAGACCCTTGTCGCCGTCGAAAGCCCTTTTATGGTCCCGGCTGGAAACCATCGGCACAACCGTTCCGCCATCGGAGAATGCCAGTACCGTGACCTCTTTGCCAACAAGGTACTCTTCTATTATTACGGTTTCGCCCGACTTTCCGAATTTTTTGTCCATCATCATGGTTTTCACGGCGTCTTTGGCCTCTTCCTTTGTGTGGGCCATTATGGCGCCTTTCCCAAGAGCGAGCCCGTCGGCTTTAACAGCCACGGGCATGTCGATGCCGTCAATATATTCCAGCGCCTTTTCCATGTCGTCGAATATCTCGTATGCGGCTGTCGGTATGCCATATTTTTTCATGAGGTTTTTGGAAAACGCCTTGCTGCTTTCGATTTCAGCTGCCGCTTTATTCGGGCCGAATGTCTTAATGCCGACTTCCTGGAGCATATCCACCATGCCCAGCGCAAGGGGGTCGTCCGACGCAACGAAAACAAGGTCTATTCCTTTTTCAAGTGTGAACTCTTTAACACCTTTCAGATCCGTGGCTTTTATATCGACGCACTCGGCAATTGTGGATATTCCGCCGTTGCCGGGGGCGCAATAGATCTTGTCTACCCTGTCGCTTTTTGAAAGCTTATGCGCTATTGCATGTTCCCTTCCTCCGCCACCAACAATTAGTATTTTCACTGTGTCCTCCGTTTTACTCGTTTTTGTTTATTATTTTAATCTTCCCGGAATCCGTATTTATCCTCACGAACTTGACGGCGAGGGAAACCCTGTTGTCTTTGTTCAGGTAATCCCAGAATTTATTGGCAGTCGTTTCAATATCGTTGAAGAGCATAACCGGATAGGGTTTGCCTTCAAAGGGGGGCAGCGGATCGCCGTCATTCATATATGTGGTTATGCAGTGGCCTGTTCCCGGAGTGATTTCATCGTATTCGAAAAACTCTTTTTTACCTTTTGCCGGATCATTGTTCTCAGCCTTAAG
>CAZWVS010000263.1:0-2269 GCA_964636935.1 uncultured Clostridiaceae bacterium | reverse complement strand
AGGTGGCTTGCGGAACAGAAAAACTCGCCATAGACGGCAGGGAGAATGTTTCACAGAAATGGATCGCCGCGGTCGAGCGGGACGGAACCGGCGCAGTGGCGGTTATTAACGACTGTTTTTACGGAAGCTCCTTTGAAAATGACACGATGAAACTCACTCTTTTAAGATCCCCGGCATATTCGGGACACCCCTTCGGGGAGAAACCCATCCTCATTGAAGACAGATACACCCCGAGAATCGACATGGGGGAGAGGAATTTCTCCTTCAGGGTGGAGTTCGGCCGCAAGGACGAAGTGATGCCTGGAATAGACAGGAAAGCCCTGGAGTTCAACGAAAAACCGATGGTGCTCACTGCTTATACCGCGGGCGAAGGAGGGGGTCCCGCGCAGCTGCTTGAGATGGAAGGCGAGGATGTCATTTTACAAGCATTTAAGAAAGCGGAAGACGGGAAAGGCTACATGGCGCGCTTTTACAACGGAGCAGATAAAAACAGTGAAATTAAAGTGAAAAGCGAAGCATTGGGATTCGATGTTAAAATAAACATGACACCATATGAAATCAAGACATACAGGATTGAAAACAAAGAGTTGACGGAAAACAATCTGATTGAGAAGGGGGTTTGAAAATGAAGTACTGCATCGGTGTCGACTTCGGTACACAGTCGGGAAGGGCTGTCGCAGTCGAGGTTGAAACAGGGGAAATAACGGGTGAGGCGGTTCTTGGGTACTCAAACGGCGTCATGGACGAGTCCCTTCCGGGTGGAAGGGTGAGGCTGGCTCATGACTGGGCGCTGCAGCATCCGCGGGACTATCTGGAAGTGCTTGAAAAAACAATACCTGAAGCCATGGGAAAGGCCGGAATCACAAGTGATGACGTCATAGGCATAGGCATTGATTTTACCGCATGCACAATGATAGCCGTCGATGAACAGGGCGAACCCATGTGTTTTCACGAAGATCTAAAGGACAATCCTCACGCATATATCAAGCTTTGGAAACACCATGCGGCCCAAAAGCATGCCAACAGGCTAAATGAAATAGCCAAGGGACGTGATGAGGATTTCCTCAAAAGGTACGGCGGCAAGATTTCATCCGAATGGATGGTTCCGAAAATTATGCAGGTACTTGAGGAAGACCCGGATTTATACCGGAAGACGGACAGGTTCATGGAAGCCGCAGACTGGGTCATCCTTCAGCTTTCCGGAAATGAAAGAAGAAACAGCTGTACTGCGGGATATAAGGCATTATGGCATAAAAAGAAGGGTTACCCTTCAAAAGACTTTTTCAAGGCACTCCATCCGGAGATGGAAAATCTGGTTGAAGACAAGCTTTCACGGGACATCCATCCTCTGGGAACAAGGGCGGGGGGCCTGACCGGGAAAGCGGCATCGCTGACCGGGCTTAATGAAGGCACGGCGGTAGCCGTCGCGAACGTGGACGCCCATGTCTCCGTCCCGGCGGTGGGGATAACAAAAAGCGGCTCCATGCTGATGATAATGGGAACCTCCACATGTCACATGGTCCTGGACAGGGAAGAGCATATCGTGCCCGGAATGTGCGGCGTTGTGGAAGACGGCATAATGCCCGGATACATGGGTTATGAAGCTGGACAGTCATGTGTGGGGGACCATTTTGACTGGTTCGTTAAAAACTGTGTTCCCGGTGATTATCTAAAGGAGGCCGGGGACAGGGGATTGAACATACATGAGCTTCTTCGTGAAAAAGCTTCAAGGTTGAAACCCGGTGAAAGCGGCCTGTTGGCTCTGGATTGGTGGAACGGGAACAGGTCGGTGCTTGTGGACGCGGACCTGACCGGGCTTATTGCGGGCATGACGCTTTTGACGAAACCGGAGGAGATATACAGGGCGCTGATTGAAGCGACCGCCTACGGGACAAGGATGATAATAGAGACATTCAGGCAAAACGGTGTGGCGGTGGACGAATTGTATGCCGCCGGGGGAATAGCCGAAAAAGACCCCCTGATGATGCAGATATACGCGGATGTGACCGGCATGGAGATCAAAATTGCCAAGAGCAGCCAGTCTCCCGCATTGGGTTCTGCAATGTTTGGCGCCGTAGCCGCCGGAAAACAGGCCGGGGGATATGATACGATATTCGAAGCGGCCGAGGTGATGGGCGGGGTCAAGGACAAATCCTATAAACCACTTGCCCGGAACCACGAAACATACAATCTGTTATATAATGAATACAAGATTCTTCACGATTATTTCGGAAGAGGCGGAAACGACGTTATGAAAAGATTGAAGGAT
>CAZWVS010000262.1:0-2303 GCA_964636935.1 uncultured Clostridiaceae bacterium | reverse complement strand
CTATTCCCCGAAATACTGAAGTACGTCCTCTTTTTCCAAACAATATGTAAGCACCGTCGCTTTTGAAATCTTGCCTCTTTTATGCAGTGAAAGCAGGTGTTTGTCCATTGTTATCATGCCGTTTCTGCTGCCTGTGCGGATCATGTTGGGTATCTGATATGCCTTGCTTTCGCGTATGAGTGTCCGTATGGCCGGGTTGCACTGCATCACTTCGTATGCAAGAACACGGCTCCCGTCCGTGCAGGGGACCAGCTGCTGGGATATGACGGCGTTTAGAACTATGGCAAGCTGGGTTTTCACCTGGGCCTGCTGATGCGGCGGGAACACGTCTATTATCCTGTCGATGGTCTTTGCGGCGCCTATGGTGTGCAAAGTGCTCAAAACCAGATGTCCGGTCTCGGCGGCGGTAAGCGCTATGGCTATGCTCTCCAGATCCCTCATCTCGCCTACGAATATTATATCCGGATCCTGCCTCAGCGCAGAGCGCAGGCCGTCCACGAATGAATTTGAATCCGTTCCGATTTCCCTTTGGTTCACTATGCTTTTTCTGTGATGATGTATATACTCGATAGGGTCTTCCAAAGTCACTATGTGGGCGTCCCTGTTGGTGTTGATCCAGTCTATCATGGACGACAGGGTGGTGGTTTTACCCATGCCTGTAGGTCCGGTGACCAGGATCAGCCCGGAATTCATCTCGCACAGGGATTTTATAGTTCTTGGAAGCCCGAGGGCCTCGAAGGAAAGGATTGTGTCGTTTAAGTACCTGAAGGCGAAGCTGAAGGCGTCGCCGACTTTATAGACATTCAGCCTGAACCGGTAATCCCCTGCGGTTAAGGAAAGGTCGAATTCCCCATGGCTTTTCAAGTAGTTCTTCTGGCCTTCCGTCAGTATATTGTCGAAAATCTCCATGCAGTCGGACACGGTCACCTTTTCATCCGTCATATGGATAAGCTTGCCGTAAAGGCGCATCGTGGGAGGGATTCCCGCCGTTATATGCACATCGCTCGCGTTTTGTTGAGCCGCCTTTGCCAATAATTTTTCGATATTCATATCTTCACCCCCGAATACCGTTTGATTATATCAAATACAGCCATATATTGATAGCCTGCGGGAACCATATTTGATATAATACCTTCATGGTGCGACTGTCTTTGTTTGCGGGTTTTGATTGGAGATAACATGATAGATATCATATTGCTTGTTTTTACTTTCCTTTTCGGAATGGTCCTGGGCAGTTTCATAAATGTATGCATATACAGGATCCCTGAAAAAATATCCATAGTCACCCCGCCGTCCTCGTGCCGGAACTGCGGACAGCAAATAAAATGGCATGACAACATCCCTGTGCTGAGCTATATGATTCTAAGGGGGAGATGCAGGAATTGCGGCGAAGCCATATCGATCCAGTACCCCCTGGTGGAAATGTTCACGGGATTCGCAATGGCGCTTTTGTTCATAAAACTGGGTCCGACCATAGACATGATGTTCATTTCGATACTGGCCGTCATACTCATTGTGATAGCCGGGATCGACCTTAAGACGATGACAATCCCAAACGGCACCGTAATCGCCCTTTTGGTTCTCGGCGTTGTGTATTCCGGATTCAGGATACTTTTCCCGGGAGCGACCGCATTCCAGATAAGATGGTTTGAGCCTGTAATCGGCTTTTTTGCGGCAAGCCTTCCCTTGTTCCTGGTTGCGGTCTTATCGAAAGGCGGAATGGGCGGAGGGGACATCAAGCTTATGGCCGCTGCGGGGGTCTTTCTGGGATGGAAGGGTGTGCTTGTTGCAATGGTTGCCGGAAGCGTCGTGGGGGCGGTATTAAGCCTTTTGCTAATCGCGTTGAGGAAAAAGAAAAGAAAAGACCTCATACCCTTCGGACCGTTTCTTTGCCTGGGCATACTTTTTGCGGCATTGTTCACACCGGAGACAATAAGCTGGTACCTGGGCCTGTTCGGAATGTAAATAGGTTTGTTATCATACCTAATACGTTTTCTTGAAATTCTTTCGAATATGTAATATAGTATCGAAACAGGAGCGGTTGATGTGAAGGATATAAGGTATTCCCGAAAGGCGGGAAGATTTAGAAAATTTTTCATAACCAGTGCCATAGGCCTTTCGTTTAACAATACAATATTCGGAGTCGGCGGTATTTTCATGACCAGCTATCTTGTGTATCTGGGCGTTACCGCATCACAGATAGGGCTGCTTGCGGCTTTACCCAACCTTACAAACATAATCCAGGTTTTCGCAGTTCTTCTATATAGAAAATTCAAAAGCCGCAAATGGGTGATTTTAAGTCT
>CAZWVS010000261.1:1211-2304 GCA_964636935.1 uncultured Clostridiaceae bacterium | reverse complement strand
AACGGGCAGGATTTTTATCAATCACAACACATTCGTGATTTTCTTCAAGTAAAAGCTGTGCTAAATAATAACCTAAATTTCCTGCACCAATAATTACTATGTACATTTTATCATCTCAAACTTAATCTCAATTAGGTTTTTGTTGTATTCCTATTGATATGGCTATAGGATAATTGTCATAGAGTTAGGAGATACGATTATGATTTTTGAAAAGATTACAATGGATGAAGGCCGAAATACATCATTGACCTGCTATTTGCTCGACGGATCAGAAGAATTCCCGAACATAGCCAATCGGCCCGCAGTACTTATTTTCCCTGGGGGCGGATATCGTTTTTGTTCGGACAGGGAAGCCGAACCTGTTGCAATGGCGTATCTCGGAGCGGGTTATCATGCCTTTATACTCAGGTATACCGTTGGTCCTGAATCAGTATGGCCGGTACCACTCGAAGATGCTGAAAAAGCCATGGAACTGATCAGGGGGAGAAGCGAAGAATGGGCGGTTGATTCCGACAGGATTGCTGTTATAGGTTTTTCAGCCGGGGGACATCTTGCAGCTGCTGTATCTACCATTGGGAAAAACAAGCCGAATGCGACCATACTTGGTTATCCCTGTATACTAAATGACAGGTGCAGCAGACTCTGTACGCCGAAGCCCGGTCTTGATGACAAGGTTACATCGGAAACCCCACCTGCCTTCCTGTTCACTACAAGTGATGATAAGGTGGTCCCGGCAGGAAATACTCTTGCATTCATAGAGGCCCTTGATGAGGCAGGTGTTCCCTATGAGGCACACATATTCCGATCAGGTTCCCATGGGATTTCCCTTGCAAAGGACCATACATGCGCAGGAAAGGAAGAGCTCTTTGATCCGCGGATTTCGAAATGGTTTGATCTGAGTATCGGGTGGCTTGAGGAAGTTTTCGGTTGTTTCACTTCAAAATCGACATGACAACGGAGCAATCATGAATATAAATGTTGAATTGGTAAAAAAGTACAATGAGGTTGAATTGCCATTGGATGGCAATTTAATCATCCAAAAGGGAAACGGCCATACTGAAGGGGTTTACGACCTGGAAGAGGGTCATCCTGG
>CAZWVS010000261.1:0-1201 GCA_964636935.1 uncultured Clostridiaceae bacterium | reverse complement strand
ATCTGCGGGTCTTTCCATACTTCATGAAATCAAAAAACTGCAGGTCGGGGATACTGAAAGTGCTTTTTACGGTTGTTTTCGCTGGTATCGGGAAGAAACAAGGGTTTATGATACAAATGCCGCTTTCTTTACACTAGAGCCACTTATAGTCTGTCTGCTGAGAGCACCTGAGGTTATCACCAGCCAAGAAAAAACCATTATTAATGACATGCTTGAAGCTTCATCAGAGTGGTTTCTGCATGAATGCAGCAATCCCATTTTTTTTTACACAAACAAGATAATAAGTGACGGAGCAATGATGGGAGCAATAGGGAAACTGACAGAAAACCGGAAAATCATTGAAAAAGCGCATGGTTTTTATGAAAAATGGCTGGATTATACAGAAGAGAGGGGATACGGATGGGGCGAAAACATAAGCCTTGGATACAATTCCGTAATTCTCAGGGCTTTTTCAATAATACTTTCAACGGTTGGTGATGATTCATTGGCTGAACGATTCAGAAAGCAGGAAAAATTTATCCTCGACATATTCCGTTTTCACAACGGCTACGAGTTTGTTCCCACCATAAGAAGCTATAATGTTGCCGGAGACCCATGTCCCTGGTCAATCGCATATAACCTTGCGGGTGTCAGGGGATTCGGCTATCTCGATAGTGAAGAATCTCCTGTAAACAAAGATGCCGACAGCATTGGAAGACTGATTGTTGATACAATGATATTCAGAAACCGGCTGTATTCAACGTATGATGAATATGTTAAAAAGGGATTATCCAATCCGGTTTTGGTTCCGCGTGTTTCAAACGTAAGGATAATGGATGATAAACAGTCATATAGTTGGATCGGCGGCAGCGGGGGAATCGGGTCCATAAATGAATTTCCTGTAATTTACGGAAGCTATCAGCATAAAGGCTGGGGTCTGGGTTGGCAATGTTTTCCCGTAAGTTCAGTGGTATACGGACACGGGGTTTCATTTCTGAGACTCTATGTGGATGATGGAAATAGGATAAGGTGCCATCCCCACAAGAACAAGCACGATACATATCTTGACCCTGCTCTTTTTTCGGAGTCGGGATATCCTGATGTCAGGACAACGTGCTACCAGAACGGGCCTTCCCTTGTGGCGATAAGGAGTATTTCAGGCCTTGGAAACAACGCCCGGGAAATATCGGACCGCGTCCGCTCCAGCGGCACTCAGCCCCTC
>CAZWVS010000260.1:0-2314 GCA_964636935.1 uncultured Clostridiaceae bacterium | reverse complement strand
ACCTCCGTGAGCTTATGGATGAATATCCGGTTACGGTTCTTCCCGATAATTTTGAAACCACAAATCAACAGCTCGTGGTTTCGGAAGAACTTGCGCAAAAGGCAAGCGCCGACGCCTCAGCATACGATTCCGCAAGGGTTTCGGCCGCCAAAGCCTCTACAAATCCCGACTCCTATCTTGACGGATCCTTCATAATGCCGCTAAACGGCGAACTGGGAACCAGTTTCGGGAGGACCAGGTATATAAACTGGAAAAATCCTTACAGACATTCCGGACTCGATATCGACGGGGAAACCGGTGATCCGATAATAGCGGGAAACAACGGGAGGATTGTATTGGCTGAAGAGTTGATAAGATGCGGAAACACCGTGATAATAGACCATGGAATGGGACTTTTCACCAGTTATCTTCACATGAGCGAAATCGACGTTTCAGTCGGTGACTTTGTTGAAAAAGGGGATCTTCTCGGAAAAGTGGGTTCTACGGGATTTTCAACGGGGTCGCATCTTCACTGGGCGGCGACCCTGAACGGAAATTACATAAGCCCCTTATGGCTTGTTAACAATCCGCTTGTTCCCGATTAATAGTTCAGTCTACAGGACTATCGGACATTTCAAGTTCCAAAACCCCTCCTGCGGCAATCATTTCATGGGATATGAATCCCGTAATCCCCCTTCCATTGTATCGTTTGGAAACAATGTACGGATTTTTGCGGCTGTTGTTTTTCATCTCCATTACAAATTTGTCTCCGCTGTGATATTTTTTACAAAGGTTGACGGTTATACGGTCGAAAACCGGAGAACCCATTTCATATGAAGGGTCGGCATAGGCACCGCCTTTTAGATCGAAAAGTCCGATAGCCAGCAGCACCCCCGTCCCGGCGGCAAGTCCGCAGTCGTCATCTTCGCAAAAACTCTTAAGCGATGTGGACGAAAACAGTTTTTCATATACTTCCCTGCTCCATTTCTGTGCTAAATACGGTTTGTTCACATGATTGAAAACATGTGCCGTGAAACGCGTGTTTTCGTTCCCGTAATTGATATAGGCCTTATTTCTTTCAAGTTTCGGCTTGGGGGCGTAATATTTCATCGGCCCGGCGTTTTTAAAGGCAAACTGCAGTTTTTCAGAAAGCTTTTCCCCTCCGCCCATGAGTCCGGCAAGCCCCTTTATGTCATGAGGTACGTAAAAGGTGTATCCCCAGCCGTTGCCTTCGCAAAACCCCTTTAGTTCCAACGGCTCGAAGGGGCTTATGAATTCCCCGTCTTCCCGCCTGGGCCTCATGAAACCCGTTTCTGAATCATAGAGGTTTTTATAATTTTTTGATTTTTTCATAAAGTACTCATAATCCCGTTTTTTACCCAGGGCTTTTGCCAGCTGTGCCGTACACCAGTGGTCGTAGCAATATTCAAGCGTCTGAGCCGCACCGTCACAATGTATTCCCGGGCTTTTCCGTTTCCTCTCGGGGATGTATCCCCTTTGGATGAATTCTTCAATTCCCCCGTCAAGCCCGGTATCGTGTTCATACCCGGATTTCCCCATAAGTCCCCCGGGCATTGCGTTTTTCCTTATTCCTTCATAGGCCTTTTCAATATCGAAGTCCCGTATCCCTTTCATATATGCCGATATAATGAACGCCCCCGAATGGGCGGCTATCATGACGAATGTGTAATTGCCCCCCGAAGGTCCTCTCGGTATCAGGCCCCCGTGTTTATACATCTCTATCATGGAACGGCAGTAGTCGCTTTTAACGTCCGGATATGCGATATCCCACAGCAGGCTCAGGCTCCAATGGTTACCCCAGAAAATGTCCGCATTCGATAAGAATTTGAATTGCGGTTTACCGTATTCATCAATGGGGATTTCCCTTGTTACAGGTTCTTTTCCCGTCCTGTCGCAATATCTGCCGTCCACGTCGTTTATCACATGTCCACCGTAAGCGGTGCGCCATAGATCTGTGTAAAATTTGATCCTCTGTTTTTTTGTGCCGCCCTCCACCCTTATCCTGTCGAGATATTCCTCCCATTGCTTCCGGGCTTCCGATGCAGCCCTTTCAAAATCCCAATGATTTATTTCCTCGAGCATGTTTAATGCGGCGCCTTCTTCATCCACATAGGAAAGGGAAACCTTCATTTTTAAACAGGTCTCGGCCCCTCCGAAAAAAACCGCGGCCGCGCCGTCCCCCTTGTGTTCGAGTTTTTCAAAATCAGAATCGAACTCAATCCGGAAAAATATCCTGCATGGCCGCGGTCTTCGCAAAGTTGGTGAGTTGTCGACATAGCCTTCAAGCGCATTCGATGATGCTTTTTTCATTTTT
>CAZWVS010000259.1:0-2360 GCA_964636935.1 uncultured Clostridiaceae bacterium | reverse complement strand
CAAACGAACCCATAGCCGTAGCCATGGGCAAAAACAGGGATGCGTTGAAAAAAGCCATAGACGAAGCATTGACCGAATTGGATTCAAAGGGGACACTTACGGAAATTTCAATTGAACATCTTGGTGAAGACTATACAAAAGATATTGACACAAAGCTTAGCGAGTAATAACATTGTATAGAATAATTTGCAGCTTCCTTCTCCTTGAAAGGAGAGGAAGCTGTTTTAAAAAGGATGGGAAATGAATGCTAACCAAATAAAAATGTTCGCCGAAGGCACGCTGCTTACGCTTGAGTTGACTCTGCTTAGCATGTTCGCAGGTACTGTCCTGGGACTCATAATGTCATTTGGCAGAATGTCAAAAGTCAAAATACTGAATAAACTCACATGGGTGTATGTCTGGTTTTTCCGGGGGACACCTCTTTTGCTGCAGATCATGATTGTGTATTTTGGAATAGCGCTTATAGGTCTGGATCTGACCGGATCCCCTTGGACCATGCCGCCTTTTGTGGCAGGCTGTTTGGCGCTTACACTAAACACCGGTGCATATCTGGCTGAAATATTCAGAGCGGGGATCGAATCGATTGACAAGGGTCAGATGGAAGCTTCCAAAGCGCTGGGCATGAGCCACGGACAGGCTATGAGGAAGGTTATAATACCTCAGACAATAAAAAGGTTGATTCCTCCGTATTCCAACGAGTTTACGATGATATTGAAAGACTCGTCGCTTGTTTCCGTTATAGGAATAACGGAGCTATACAGGTCCGCGTATCAGATGGCAAACGGTTCGGGAGACTGGAAATTCCTTTTCTATGCTGCAGGGGTTTATCTCTTCCTGACAACCATATCCACATATGTGTTCGGTCGGCTGGAAAAGAAATATTCGGTTTACCTTTAGGAGGAATCAATGATTAGAGTAGAGAATATAGATAAATACTTCGGTGAGCTTCATGTTTTAAAAGGCGTGGATTTCCACGTTGACCAAAGCGAAGTGGTCTGTGTAGTTGGGCCAAGCGGTTCAGGCAAGAGCACCCTTCTTAGGTGTCTCAACCATCTCGAAAGGATAACAAGCGGGAAGATATACATAGACAACGAAATGGTGGACTATAGGGAAAACGACAAAGATAAAATGAAGATAGAGCATGAAAAAGTCGTAGCCATGTGCGGGGAGCTGGGAATGGTTTTCCAAAGGTTCAACCTGTTTCCCCACAAGACGGCCCTCGGCAACCTGATGCTTGCCCCGATGACCATTAAAAAAGTCAGCAGGGAAGAAGCGATGGAAAAAGGCATGGAGCTGTTGAGAATGGTAGGGCTGGAAGACAAGGCAAATGAGTATCCGGTCCGATTGTCGGGCGGACAGCAGCAGAGAGTGGCTATTGCCCGCGCCCTTGCGATGGAACCCAAGATCATGCTTTTCGACGAACCGACAAGCGCATTGGACCCCGAACTGGTGGGCGAAGTGCTGGCGGTTATAAAGAAACTTGCGCTTTCGGGCATGACCATGATGGTGGTGACCCACGAAATGGCTTTTGCCAGGGAAGTTGCTTCAAGAGTCGTGTTCATGGATGAGGGAAACATAATAGAAGAAGCGCCTCCCGAAGAGTTCTTCGGGAATCCCAAATCAAAACGGCTAAAAGAGTTTCTCAAGAGAATATAATAGCAAAAATCCGGCAGAAGCCGGATTTTTTTGGAGCCGCTGATCGGATTCGAACCGATGACCCGCTCATTACGAATGAGCTGCTCTACCCCTGAGCCACAGCGGCGAAATATGCATAAGATACTATAACATAATATCGTCTTTTTGAGAATATCAAAATCCGACAAGTGCGGTTTTCAAAGGGAAACCCGGTTTCTGCCGGCTTCCTTCGCCCTGTAAAGGGCTTCGTCGGCCCGCTCAATCGCCCTGTAGTTCTTTTCGTCCCCGTCATAAAAACCAAGGCCTATGGAAACTGTGACAGTTATTTGCTTATCACCATATTCAAATTCTTCGGATTCCACCTTTATGCGGAATCTTTCCATCAGGTTGAATGCATCTTCAATTGAGCAGATCCGCAACAAGACAATGAATTCATCCCCGCCATATCTGGCGATCACATCGCTTTCACGAAATTCCTCTTTCATCATTTTGGCCAGTTGTTTTAAAATGTGATCTCCGGCGGGATGCCCGTATGTATCGTTCAAAGGTTTAAAATGGTCTATATCGATCATCGCTATTGTGAAGGATTCCCCATCGGTAATAGTGGAAATGGCATAATTTTTCTCATAAGCGCCGGTAAGTGAATCCGTAATCGCCTGTTTGTAAAAATGATGCCTTTGTGAACTTTCCGTGTATATACGTATGTTTCTTCTAGCTATTTCCAG
>CAZWVS010000258.1:0-2379 GCA_964636935.1 uncultured Clostridiaceae bacterium | reverse complement strand
TTCAAGATGCTTGGCGATGGAACGGTATTTCATCTTGATGAGGATATCGACCACCAGCGCTATGGCGAATATGAATATGATCACTATCACTATCACTTTGCCTGAAACATCAATCGTGCTAAATAAGTCAAAAATGGTTTTCATTTAAAATCTCCTTGAAATTATATCGTCTATATAATATCACAAATACACGCAATGTAATTATTTGCCTATTGATAAACTTATCATCCCTTTGACGGGACAAAGACCTTCGGGGTTCCAACGAGGTGATTTTGGGGGCAGGCGGCAAAAAACCGACCCGAACCATCAGTGATTAGAATTACGAGTTATTTTAGATTGTTCAAATGTGATATAATTCTTGCGATGATCATCATGTGAAAACAGGAGGGCTATATGAAAAAAATACATCTGGTATGCAACGCGCATCTCGATCCGGTATGGTTGTGGAGATGGGACGAAGGATTGGGGGAGGCGCTTTCAACATTTAGAATAGCAGCCGATTTTTGTGAAAAGCATGAAGGCTTTATTTTCAATCACAACGAAGCGCTGCTTTATGAATGGATAAACGAATATGACCCGGATCTGTTTGAACGGATAAAAAAGCTGGTGGCCGAAGGCAGATGGCACATAATGGGGGGATGGTACCTCCAGCCGGACTGCAACATGCCTTCAGGTGAATCGTTCATAAGGCAGATACTGTACGGCAGGGAGTATTTCATGAGGGAGTTCGGGGTTATGCCGCGCACGGCGATCAATTTCGACCCCTTCGGACACACCCGGGGTCTGGTGCAGATCATGGCGAAATCAGGCTTTGACTCATATGTTTTCTGCCGGCCGGATATCTCCATAAAGGAGCTTCCGGGTGAAGATTTCATCTGGAAAGGGTTCGACGGTTCCCAAATACTCGCCCACAGGTCATACAGGTTCTATCTTTCGCAAAGGGGCAAGGCTGTAGGAAAAATAGCCGAATACATGGAAAAATATCCCGAAAAGGCGCCGGGTATGGTTTTGTGGGGAATCGGAAATCACGGGGGCGGACCCTCCGGGGAGGATCTCAAAGCGATTTCAGAACTTCAAAAAAACATCGATGTGGATTACGCCCATTCCACCCCCGAACTGTATTTCGATGAATTGAGGAAAAGCAATTATGAGCCCGGCACCTTTGAGGAATCCCTGCAGCCTTTTGCAGTTGGATGCTATAC
Source organism: uncultured Clostridiaceae bacterium (assembly GCA_964636935.1). Taxonomy (GTDB): domain Bacteria; phylum Bacillota; class Clostridia; order DUPQ01; family DUPQ01; genus JAFGQE01. Next base: position 1,177 of record CAZWVS010000258.1, on the reverse strand, counting down.
ATCGCAGATACGGATAAAGCAAAAACACAGACAGCTTGAAAATGAATTGTATATGACCGAGAAAATGATGTCCGCCGCAAATGCTTCGGGTTTGATGGATTACGACGGGCAAAAATTGATCGAGGCTCAAAAAGACCTGATGTTCTGTGAGTTCCATGACATACTTCCCGGCTCGAGCATACAAATAGCTGAAGAGGACGCAGTGAGGACAATGGACCACGGTCTTGAGATATTGTCACGCATGAAAACAAAAGCCTTGTATATGATGATAAAAAGCCAGCCGGCGCCAAAAGACAAGGTGCTTCCGATTTTTGCGTACAACCCGCATCCCTGGCCTGTGGAGGACGTGTTCGAATGCGAGTACATGAATGAATTCAATTCCACAAAGGAAAAATTCTCGGTTCCGCACATCACCTCCGAAGGTGAGGGAATCAAATGCCAGAATGAAAAGCAAGCCAGCAATCTAAACGCACTCGACTGGAGAAAGAAAGTGGTGTTCAAAGCAAATTTGAAACCATCTTCCATAACAAGATTCGACCTCACCCTGGAGGCTCTTGATGAAAAGCCGGAATCGGGGGATGATTACAGTTTTGAAGATAAACTAGTAGTGAAAAGTGAAGACATGACCGTCAAAATCAGCAAAAAGACAGGCTTGATGGATGCGGTTGTGGTAAACGGCCGTAATTACGTAAAAGGCAACGCCTTCAGACCGACGGTCATGGATGACAACTCCGACGCATGGGGGATGAAAGTGGATTCATTCAGGGAGGAAGCCGGAACTTTCAAACTGATGGGTTCACGGGAGGCTGCGGATTTTGCAGCTGTCACACCGGAGGAATTCGAACCCGTCAGGGTCACCGAAGACGGGCCGGTGCGCACCGTGGTCGAGGCATATTTTAAATACGGAAAATCATCCATCTGCATAAATTACATAATTCCCAAAAAGGGGAAGAAGATAGATATAGGATTGAGGACATACTGGAACGAGCCGGAGAAGATGTTGAAATTCAACATACCCACATCATTCAAAGGGGCGAAGTGCCTCGGCCAGGTGGCCTGCGGAACAGAAAAACTCGCCATAGACGGCAGGGAGAACGTTTCGCAGAAATGGATCGCCGCGGTAGAGCGGGACGGAACCGGCGCAGTGGCGGTTATAAACGACTGTTTTTACGGAAGC
>CAZWVS010000257.1:0-2388 GCA_964636935.1 uncultured Clostridiaceae bacterium | reverse complement strand
AGTAATTTCGCGCCTTAATAAAATACGGAAAGAAAACAAGGCACTTCAAAATACGATCGGCAAGGAATTTGAATAAAAAAATGAAAGAATTCGTTATGGAAAAAATGAAGGAGGCCTGCGGTGTTTTCGGCATCATAAACAATGATGATTTCGATGTCGCCAGGCTGACCTACTATGCACTGTATTCGCTGCAGCACAGAGGACAGGAAAGCGCCGGCATTGCAGTAAGGAACGAGGGCACGATTTTATGTCACAAGGACATGGGACTGGTCAATGAAATATTTGACAAGGTCGTGCTAAACCAGCTGGTGGGGGATGTGGCGATAGGCCATGTCAGATACTCGACAACGGGTTCCAGCGAAATTCAAAACGCACAGCCCATGGTAATGCGTTACAGAAACGGTCACACGGCCCTAGCCCATAACGGAAATCTCGTAAACGCGGTTGAGCTTAGAAGTGAAATGGAGGCGCAGGGGGCGATATTCCAATCTACAAACGATACTGAAGTCATAGCCAACCTGCTATCTCGATACAGGGTGATTCACGACAACATCGCCGACAGCCTCAAAAAGGTAATGACCGATATTAAAGGCTCATACGCCATAACGATGATAACGCCCAAGCGCCTTGTGGGGATCCGGGATCCGCTGGGAATAAGACCGCTTTGCATGGGAAAACTCAACAACTCCTATGTGCTTGCATCCGAAAGCTGTGCGCTGGATGCGGTGGGGGCGGATTTCATAAGGGACATAGAACCGGGTGAAATCGTCCTGATCGACCATGACGGCAATGTTGAATCCCATAAAATTGAAACACATGGGTGCAAAAAACTTTGCATATTCGAGCACGTGTATTTCGCAAGACCCGACAGCATAATCGACGGGGTCTGCGCACACGAGGCCAGGGTAAAAGCCGGCAAGATACTGGCAAGGGAATATCCAGTGGAAGCGGATATTGTCTGTGGAACGCCCGACGGCGGCCTGGATGGCGCATTGGGATTTTCAAGGCAAAGCGGCATACCCTACGGTCACGGACTTATAAAGAATAAATATGTGGGAAGGACATTCATCCAGCCCGAACAGAAACAAAGGGACTCCGGGGTTTCCATTAAATTCAATCCCGTAAGAAGTGAAATCGCGGGCAAAAGGGTGGTGCTCATAGACGACTCCATCGTCAGGGGGACCACCACCAGGCAGATAGTGCAGATGCTTAAAAAGGACGGGGCGAAGGAAGTCCACATGAGAATAAGCTCGCCCCCGTATAAATATCCGTGTTTCTTCGGGATAGACACATCCACCAGAAGTCAGCTTGTGGCTTCAAGCAACAGTGTCGATGACATATGCGAGCTCATAGGGGCAGACAGCCTGGGATACCTGTCTCTCGAAGGATTGCTTGAATCCGTAGGTGGCGAAAAATGCGGATACTGCACTTCATGCTTCGACGGTGACTATCCGATGGATGTCCCATACGAAAGCGAAAAAAACTCCTGCGGGTGAAAGGGAAAAACATGAGCGAATATAAAAATGCGGGTGTGGATGTGGAAGCCGGATATAAATCCGTTGAACTTATAAAAAAACACATTAAAACGACCATGAGAAAAGAGGTTGTCGGAGGTATCGGCGGGTTCGGAGGCATGTTCGCCCCGGACTTTTCCAAATACAGGACACCGGTGCTGGTGTCGGGTACCGATGGAGTGGGAACAAAACTCAAAGTCGCCTTTGCAATGGACAAACACGACACCATAGGGATCGACTGTGTGGCCATGTGCGCAAACGACATCGCCTGCGGCGGGGGAGAGCCCCTGTTCTTTCTTGACTATCTGGCATGCGGCAAAAATCATCCCGAAAAAATCGAACAAATAGTCAGCGGGATAGCCAAAGGCTGCGTTGAGGCCGGCTGCGCCATAGTGGGCGGGGAGACAGCTGAAATGCCCGGTTTTTATCCTGTTGACGAATACGACCTTGCAGGATTTTGCGTAGGCATGGTTGAAAAGGACGAAATAATAGACGGCAGCAGAATAAAGGCGGGCGACAGGCTTGTGGGAATCCCTTCATCGGGGGTCCACAGCAACGGCTTTTCCCTTATCCGCAGGATATTCGGCGACTCGAAAAAGGAGCTCGACAAAAAGTACGAAGGAATTGACGGCGCCATTGGCAATGAAATCCTAAAACCCACTAAGATATATGTAAAAACAATTCTGCAAATGAAAAAGGACTTTGACATAAGGGGGATAGCCCATATAACGGGAGGCGGATTCATTGAAAACATCCCAAGGATGCTCCCCGAAGGCCTGGGAGCCGTTGTAAAAAAGGGAAGCTGGCCAGTGCCCCCCGTATTTGAAGTAATAGCAAGACAAGGCGGGGTTTCGGAAGAAGGCATGTTCGGCAC
>CAZWVS010000256.1:0-2392 GCA_964636935.1 uncultured Clostridiaceae bacterium | reverse complement strand
CCCCACCTGTATTATGTCTACATTATCAACAAATTTGTCGAGCACGGCCACATCCATTATCTCGGACACTATGGGCATACCCGTCTCTTTTTTGGCAAGTATCAAAAGGTCGAGCCCTTCTTCCCCCAGCCCTTGGAAGCTGTAGGGAGATGTCCTGGGTTTGAACGCCCCTCCCCGTAAGAATCCGGAGCCCGATTTTTTCACAGCCCTCGCCACAGCGATTATCTGCTCCTCGCTTTCAACGGAACACGGTCCGCTTATGACGGCCAGCTTTTTGCCCCCGATCTCCTCACCTGCGACTTTTACAATTGTCCCTTCGGGTTTAAAGAGCCTGTTCACCTTTTTATAAGGTTCCTGGACCCTCATCACCTTTGCAACAATTTCATTTTTTTCGAAGCGCACTTCGTTGACGCTCAGGGTGTCGCCTATCAAACCCAGGATAGTCTGCTCCGCCCCTCGGGAAACATCTACCCTGAGGCCTATTCCCTTTATCTCTTCAATAAGCTCATTGACTTTATTCTCTTCTATATTCGGTTTCAATACAATTATCATGATTTCACTTCTTTCTTAAATAAAAAAGGCCTCCTGCGAGCCCCTTTAACAAAACAAAAACAACCTGTGCAGGCTCAGCAATTTGAATACGTCAAAACCCCGGTATCTTCTGAAATCAATACCGGGTTGGGATAGATATAGGAGTATGCACCTGACTTTTTCAACATATCGTTCTTCCTTTTCTTTATTCTACCACATCCGACGCCGAACGCAACCGATGATGGCACAGGATAGTGTTAAATGGTTTGGGGATTTAATTCAGAAAACGGGGTTAAGATCCCTTACATATTAAATGTTTTCAACATCTATAACTGTCACGAGACTATCCCAAGGCGGGTATTGCAACATGAATTTTAACCGGAGGGAATTTGCACACAATTATGGACTTGACTTTCATTTTACATTGTCAAAGAGCATAATTGCTTGACATGACTATATGCCTCAATATATCATTTACCAATCATAACAACAGCGCTTAACAATGAAGGTACTGCAGCAGGACGTTTATAGGTTCATGCCAAAGGGTATGCTCTATATTGATTTTGATGATATCTGACAAAGTGTAATTTTTTATATATAAAGGGGAAAATTATGAATGATGAAACAATCAGGGATTCAGAAAAATCAACAAAGATTCTCAATAGTTCAACTGAAAAAAGATGGGTTGTGCTTTTGGGAGGGTTCCTTCTGTCCCTCATGGGCGGAATGAGCTATGCATGGGGATCTTTCGTAGTTCCATTGAAAGAAGCATACGGATGGACGGCCGCCCAGGCAAATCTTCCGTTTACCGTCATGATAATAACCTTTGCATTTACAATGATTCCGGCAGGATGGCTTCAGGACCGAATCGGTCCCCGCAAAGTGGCGACAGCCGGTGCCGCAGCCATGTTCATCGGTTATGCCCTCTCCGGCCTGATCGATTACATACCTTACCCGGGATGGTTGATTTTTTCCTACGGCATAATCGTAGGGACCGCATGCGGCCTAACTTATTCATGCATTGCCCCCACGGCAAGGAAGTGGTTTGCCGACAAGCCCGGTTTTGCAGTATCCACGGCTGTCATGGGGTTCGGACTTGCAGCGGTGATCTTCGCCCCGTTGAAAAAATTAATGATCACTTCACTGGGAGTGAACGGGACTTTTATCGTTCTGTCATTGATTGTAGGCATAATCACTTTCATAGGTGCACGTATAATAAAGAACCCCCCTGTCAACTATATGGTCACTATTCGTAAAAATAATCCGGAAGAACAAACCCCTTCTTCAGCTGAAAAGAAGGATGACATGCCACCGAAAGTCTTCATCAGAAGCCCATTTTTCTATATTCTGTGGTTTGCACTGGCAATGGTTATCGGCGGAGGCCTTACGGCAATCGGCCTCATAACCGCTTACGGGGAAGTAAAGCTCAATCTGGCACCTGCAGTTGCAGCCACTGCAATTTCAGCCTATTCATTGGTCAATGGTCTTGGAAGACCCTTTGCAGGATATCTTGCAGACCGGGTGGGAACACTTCGGGTTATGATAACCATATACATAATTCAGTCGGTCGTATTCCTGGCCCTTCCCTGGGTTGCTGTAAACCTGACACTGTTGATTTTATGTTCCCTTCTTCTGGGTTTGGGTTATGCCACCACCTTTGCATTGTTCCCCGTAGTAGTAGCGGCCAAATGCGGCCCGAAGTATCTGGGGGTGAATTACGGATTGGTCTTCAGCGCATTCGCCGTTGGGGCCATAACGGGTCTTGCGGGATCATGGCTTTGGGATGTAACGGGTTCATTTTCACCGGCATTTCTGCTGGCAGGCGGAACAACGGTTGTAGGCCTATTCCTGTTAATCATAC
>CAZWVS010000255.1:0-2409 GCA_964636935.1 uncultured Clostridiaceae bacterium | reverse complement strand
AAGCGAATTCCCGATTTTATAACCTTTTGCCTTCAAGAACGTATATGCCATCCCTCCGCCTATTATCAAAGTGTCAACCTTATCGAGCAAGTTTTCTATTACACCGATCTTGTCCGAGACCTTGGCGCCGCCCAGGATTGCCACAAAAGGCCTTTCCGGCTTTGCAAGGGCTTTTCCCATCACATCGATTTCCTTTTGTATTAGAAAACCGCAAACTGCGGGAAGATAATCTGCAACACCCGTTGTGGACGCATGCGCCCTGTGGGCTGTTCCGAAGGCGTCGTTTACAAATATTTCACCCAGCGATGCCAGTTTTTGCGCAAAACCGGGGTCGTTTTTCTTCTCTTCTTTGTGAAACCTCACATTTTCAAGGAGCATGACATCCCCTTCTTTTAGCTGCGAAGCTTTATTAAATGCGTCTTCACCGACAACGTCCTCCGCCATAGTCACTTTTTTGCCTATAAGCTTTGAAAGACGTTCGGCTACAGGCTTTAGGCTGAATTCAGGCTCGAAACCTTCTTTAGGCCTTCCCAGATGTGACATAAGTATGGTTTTTGCACCGTTTTCCATCAGATATTTTATAGTGGGAACGGCCCCCCTGATTCTTTTGTCGTCCGTAATTTTCCGGTTTTCGTCCAATGGGACGTTGAAGTCCACTCTGGCAAGCACCTTTTTACCTTCTACATCAATGTCCTGTATTGTCATTTTGTTTAAAGTTGACATCTTATAACTCCACCCCTTTTATCAAATTCACCAAAACAACGAAAAGCATGTTGCATTCACGCATTGCCTGCTTTCGCTGTTTTATATTCCTATAATTTAACAAGAGGCCCGCGCCGCGGGCCTCTTGGTTAAAATCTACCGGGCGTCAACACTTGCCATATAGCTGATCAAATCAACTATCTTGCTTGAATAACCCCATTCGTTGTCATACCATGAAATGACCTTTACAAAATCATCGGTTAGCTGTATCCCCGCATTTGCGTCGAATATCGAAGTTCTTGGGTCGGTTATGAAGTCACTTGAAACAACAGGCTCTTCAGTGTAGCCGAGTATTCCCTTTAATTCTCCTTCGGAAGCCGTTTTCATCGCTTTGCAAATAGCTTCATATGAAGCTGGTTTTTCAAGATTGCATGTCAAGTCCACGACCGAAGAATCCGGCGTGGGGACTCTGAAAGCCATCCCGGTCAGTTTGCCATTGAGTTCGGGTATTACTTTTCCTACAGCTATTGCCGCACCTGTTGATGTAGGTATGATGTTCTGTGCGCAGGCTCTTCCCCTTCTCCAGTCTTTCTTGGAGGGGCCGTCCACTGGAAGTTGATTTGATGTATACGAATGTATTGTTGTCATAAGCCCGCTCTTAATACCAAAATTGTCGTTGAGTACTTTGGCTATGGGTGCCAGACAGTTGGTTGTACACGAGGCGTTTGAAACGATGTCCATATCGCTTGTGTATTTTTCATTGTTTACGCCCAATACGAACATGGGTGTTTCATTATCTTTCGCGGGTGCGCTAATTACAACTTTTTTAGCACCTGCTTTTAAATGTGCGGAAGCTTTTTCCGTTGTAAGGAAAACACCGGTCGATTCGACGATATAATCCGCTCCACATTCTTTCCATGGTATTTCTGCGGGATCCATGCTCGCATAAACTGCGATTTCTTCACCGTTCACAATAAGCTTTCCGTTTTCGGCGGAAACCTCTCCGTCGAATCTTCCGTGAACTGTGTCATATCTTGTAAGATAAGACATGTAATCGGTATCCATAAACGGATCATTTATACCAACCACCTGTACATTCGGGTTCGACGATGCCGCCCTGAATACAAGACGTCCTATTCTTCCAAAACCATTGATTCCAATTTTAATTGCCATATATAGCCCTCCTAAAAAATATACTTTCTTAATCAGTAGTATTCTATATTAGATTACCCTTATTTTCAACAATAAATCATTAATTCGTTAAATATTTATCAATCTTGCCTCATCCCTCAACCAGCGCAAGCATCAATTTCTCCAGCTTTTCCAAATTGTCGATTTTTATATATTCGGTCAGCATATGGGCGTCTTCTATCCCGCTGCTTATTGTAAGGGCTTTTATGCCCTTGTTGAAGATTATGTTTGTATCGCTCCCGCCCCCGCTGTGTTCTTCCACATATTCGAGATTCAATGATGAAAGCGCCTTTTTATATCTTATCAGCATCGGTTCGTTATCATCCACCGTGAAGGAATTGTATTCCCTAACCATCTCGATTTGAACTTTTGCCCCCGCTTTTTCCGCCTGTGTTTTGAAAGCCTGTGTTATTTCGTTAGTCAGTTTTTCAAGTTTTTCCAGGTTCCTGCTTCTGATTTCACCTTTTACCACCGCCTTGTCGCAAACGATGTTAAGCGCTCTTCCACCTTCTATGG
>CAZWVS010000254.1:0-2436 GCA_964636935.1 uncultured Clostridiaceae bacterium | reverse complement strand
TATAAATGAACCCGGAATCTATAAAATTGCGGGGACGGTTTACATAGGTGGCGACACAACACTCAGGTTCGAAAGCGGGGTCATCATCCGAAAGGTCGATGAGGAAGGCGGTTTCATGCACATAATCCTTAACAAAGGGGCGTTGACAAGGACTTATGATGAAAACATCCGTATTGTGAACATGCATGTCGAAGTCGGCGGCATAGACTACGGTGATTACGGGGTGATCGGTCTCCGCGGGTTGATTTCATTCCTGTATGTCAAAGATTTGGTGGTTGAGGGATTCAGATGCCACGATCTCGGAAAATCCCAGTTTGCAATCCACATATGCACTTTCGAGGACATAATATTGAGGGATGTGATAATAAGGGGCGACAAGGACGGGATACATCTTGGAAGGGGAAAGCGATTCTATATAGGCAACTGCGTTTTTCAGACGGTTGACGACGCAATTGCACTAAATGCACAGGACTGGGACACCTCCAATCCGGAACTGGGATGGATAGAGGACGGCGTAATTGAAAATTGCCATGACCTTGACGACAACAAGAAAAAGGTTGGATTTTTCTGCAGGATGCTGGCGGGAAGCTGGCTGGACTGGTATGAAGGCATGGAAGTTCAGCGGTCGGACACTGTGATATCCGACGGCAGGATGTACAGGGTCAGGGCTGAAGCCGACGGGAAGAGATACAAATCGGCTACAAGGCCGGTTCATGAAAGAGGAGAAAAGACTATTGACGGCATAAACTGGTTTGTCGCAATGAACGAGGCCGGGTACAACGCAGGCGTGAGGAATGTGATTTTTCGAAACATATTCCTTCGAAAACCCAGAATAGGGTTTGCCCTCATAATGACCCTCAATAAGTGGAACCGCTCATATTATAAGGGTTCCGATATTCCTGTCCAGGAAAAAATCACAATGGAGAATATCAAGGTTCTGCATGATGAGGAGAAACCTTTTATTGAAATTAATTCCCTTATCGATTATTTGGCAATAAGCAATTCATCAATGGGGAACACCTGGATACAATTCTACGAGAAAAACGATGTCGGGGATTATCTCGAGACCATTCTCCATATAAGCGGATGCGTATTTAACTGTGCGGCTTTTAGTGAAGTGATTGAAAACAAAGTAGAACACAAGAAAAAAATCATCAATCTCATTGAAAACGGGAACATTTTTCTTGGTAAATAGATATTAGGGACTGTCGATATAATGCGGAATTTGAAATGTTGAGCGTCTGCGTCTCCCGGGGTTGCAGGTATTCGCCAACCGGTTATGATATTATGTAAAACAACACAATAAACAGGTTATTTCTCGCATTGACACCACGCATATATTATAATCAGATTATGGAAGATACGCTTAAAAGGAACTACAGGATATTCTCGATCATAATGCTGGCGGCATGCGCATATTTTTTCGCACTGCCCCTCATATCGCCTTTGATGGAGAAAATCGCCCCGGAAATATGGACATGCCCCTTTCTAAAGGCGACAGGCAGGCCGTGCCCGCTTTGCGGAATCACACGGGACATCGATAACTTATATGCTCTTGAAATCAGCGCCGCGGGGATGACGACACTAGTATTGTTCATGCTGGGCATTGTTGAAACCGCTGCAAGAGTGATAATAATAACTTTCATTTCCGGATTGAGCAGGAAAACCGTGATAAACATTGTCAAGATTGATGTCATTTATCACACACTGCTGGTCATAACAGCCTCCGTGTATGTTATAATGTTCTTAATGAATAATTTCTGGGAGGGATCGATTTGGCCTTGACGGCACTGATATTGGGAATAATCGCTGTTTTATTGTCCCTGCTCCCTTTTTGCAATTATGTGGGGTTGCTGCCTGCAGTGTTGGGTATAATCTTCGGGGTCGTGGCAATGACCCGCAGGGAGGAATCCGACACCAACAACAGGACCATGGCCATAACCGGCATAGTGTTTTGCACCATTGCGATAATCATAAGCATTGTATGGTCATTCCTTCTTATTTTCCCGCTTAGATATGTCATATACTGATAAAATCCTTCTGACTGCAATAAATTCAAAATACATACACTCAAACACAGCAATTTATTATCTATACAATATTTTAAGGAACAACGGATTCAATGTGGAAGCCGCATCCTTCACCGTCAACGAGAACAAGGAGGATATACTTGGCGCCATAATCAGGCAGACTCCAAGGGTCGTCTGTTTTTCATGCTACATATGGAACATATCCCTCGTATATGAGCTTTGTTCGGATTTGAGGAAAATAGACAGGGGGATAAAAATAATACTGGGCCGCCCCGAGGTTTCCTTCAACAGCAGGGAGGCGTGGGACAAAAGCGGGGCGGACTGCATAATAAGATGCGAGGGGGAGGACGTCATTGCCCGGGCTGTTGAAATGGTACTGTCTGGGAACATGCAAAAATCACACGGA
>CAZWVS010000253.1:0-2439 GCA_964636935.1 uncultured Clostridiaceae bacterium | reverse complement strand
GAGTGATTAAGATGAATAAGAAGATGTTTACCTTAATGTGTGCATTCGTAATTATTTCTTTTTTTGTTTCATGCAACACAGCCAATGAAGACGGATTAAAAACCCAGAATGAAGACGAATTAAAAACCAAGAACGATTTAATACATCCATTAATCGCATATTGTTCACCGGGAGATAACACCACAGACAATTCGCAAATCTATATCATGAATGCTGATGGATCACATCAAACAAACATATCCAACAATGAATATTCGGATTTAAAACCAATCTTTTTAGAAGACGGCGAGAAGATTCTTTTTGCTTCCAACGAAGGGGCGGATGATGGTTGGTATTTTGCTTATGTAATGAATATTGATGGAAGCGACCGAAAAAGATTAACAAGTTGGGATCAACCTTTGCAAATAGGAGATATGGTTGATTCCCTTGCTCTTTCTGTAGAATGGGATTTCTCCTTATGCAAGAAGACTAATAGAGTTGCATTCCAGGGCACAAGATACGGTGATAGGCATATTTTTACCATCAACACAGATGGCACAGATGCAAGAATGTTAACAATGGGAGGAGATTGGCATATGAAACCCTCTTATTCACCCAGCGGGGATACAATACTGTTTTATAAGACATCAAAATCAATAAATATACATACAAACCATCAACTGTATTCGATTAATTCTGACGGCACCAATTTGACTCGCTTGACAAATAATGAATATATAGACATCGATCCGGCTTGGTCGCCCGATGGCACTAAAATTGCTTATACATCGCAGAGGGAAGGTAAAAGCAGCATATATATCATGAATGCGGATGGTACCGGTGAATATATGCTTACAGATCAGAATTTGGGAGGATCATCACCAGCGTGGTCGCCCGATGGCACTAAAATCGCTTATATTTCCTCTAAAGAAACAGGAATGCCACAGATCTACACGATAAATATAGATGGTTCGGGAAACAAGAATATTACAAATAATGATTTTTATACATATTATCCGTCTTGGTCTCCGGTATCACCTTGAAAAAGATTTTATGCTTATAAGTGAAGAACACCCGTGACTTTAGTCATGGGATGAATTCACTTAAGCATAAATTAGCATTTATAAAATCGATAATCCCCGGGATATGCTTTTCATATTGCAGGATGTCATCTATTGTCGGACCGACCTGCCAAGTTCCCAGTTTTTGCTCCGCCGGATCGTTGCATTCGATTCCAAGGGAACGTTTCAAGCTGTATTCAAGCCAGCCCAGTTTTGCGGAATAACCGCTGTACAGCACTGTTTGCCAATCGTGATGTGCAATAGGCCTGATGCTTGCATATCCTTTTGCAAATGCCGAAAAGCGCCCGTAATCAATTGACAAATCCTCATTCCGGGACCAATACAACGCCGTTTCCAGAAAATCATGCTGTGGGTTATAATACCAGGCGGATTCCCAGTCGATTATGACAGGCGTGCCGCTATCCCAAAGAACATTCTTGGGATCGAGGTCGCCGTGGCATATCGTCTCGTTTGTTGATAACGCGGCATATGCTTCATTCATCTTTTCGGCTATATATGCCAACCTGTCCCTTATTCCGTTCAGCAAACCATGCCATTCGGCATTGCGTTCCTTTCCCATATCCAGAAACAGCCGCCAATCGAATTCACGGGCTTTGACCGTGTTGTCGTTTTGAATTTTTAAATGTGAAAAATCCGTGCCATGGATCTTGGCCACAACAGCCCCGATCCCATACGCATGCTCCGGTGATATTTCACCCTGTTCCAGCGGTTTGCCCTCCTTGAAATCATATATAAGGTAATACTGCCCTTCCAACTCCTGGACATACGTGCCGTTATAAATATTGGCATGGCTTGCTTCGATAACATGTGACAGTTCATAAGCTATTTTCTCGGAAAGCACATAATTGTTATAGGTGTCTTTTCGTTCCATTATCACGGGGTTCAATGCCTTGACTGCAAACCTTCCAGTGGTTGTATTTACATCATACATCCTGTGCAACAATCCACCCTGTATCTGACAGGGTGTGCCTATAATGTCGCCTATTTTAATTTTTCTACAAAGCTTTTCAATTTGAATATTGTATCCCGGCATTTTCAGTCCTTTGTACTTTCATCGACCATGAAGCCCCACTGCACACCATGTTTGTCGATAAACTGCACCGCAAGAGCGCTGTACTGCAGCTCTTCCAACGGATCGATCATTGTGCAACCCTCTTTCAATATTTCATATGCAGACAACAGTTCGTCGGTTGAAGCGAAGGTGACACTCATATGAAGGGCGACGTCGGTTTTGGTGTCCTTCTTGCCGAAACGGTCGTTTAGAAACACTTTCTGCCCGTGTATGCGCATAACCGCATGGGCGATCCGGTTTTCGGCGCCGGGCTCGTTTGAGCCGTATTCGCGGCTTGTAATTACAGCCTCCGCTTTGGTGCAAAAA
>CAZWVS010000252.1:0-2447 GCA_964636935.1 uncultured Clostridiaceae bacterium | reverse complement strand
TGAATCGAAAACCGCGTCCGCCCCCAGAGCCAGAGCCGCCGACCTTTTGCTTCCCACAGGTTCTGACATTGCAAGATAGCCGGCGTTCATCGATTTGCATATTTGGAGCATTATAAGGCCTATTGTGCCGGCTCCTGTTATCAAGACACGGTCACCGGCCTTGATGTCGGTCAATCTTGCTCCATGGAGGCAGCATGATACCGGTTCGGCATAGGCCGCGTCCTCAAGCGGCATATGTTCCGGTATCTTGTGTATCTGGCTTTTGTGCGCTTTTACATATTCGGCGAACCCTCCGTTTACGGTGACACCCGTGTTGAATATGTTTTTACAATAATGGGGTTTTCCGGCCAGGCACCGGCTGCATTCGCCGCAGTAGTAATTGGGGTCGACCACGACTTTTTCCCCGGTATGGACAAGGGTGCCCGACAATTCATGTCCGGGAATTGTGCCGGGCACAAGTTTGACGGAGCCTTCTTCACCTTCGTAAAGATGCACATCCGTCCCGCAGATGCCGCAATAGGCGACTTTTACTATTAAACTGTTTTCATCCGCTTCCGGAACATGTATTTCTTCAATTCGCAAATCGTGTTTGCCATATAATACAGCAGCTTTCATAACAACCTCCGTTAGGGCTATATTTTACCATAAGAACACTATTTGAACCTCTCATGACTAAAGTCACGGGTGTTCTTCACTTAAGAATAAAAAAAGGACGGCTGAATCCGTCCTTAAAAAATTCCGTTGTTTTCAGTCTTGTCTTCCGGCCTTTTCGGCAGCGGATTTCGCGGGTATTGCCTCTATGTCGTTCAATATGGCTTCCGCAACGTTCTTGCAATGGTCGCCGATGCGCTCCAGGTTGTGTATAAGCTCTACGAATATCAAGCCGGAATGAGGGTGGCAGCAGGCTTTGTTGAGCCTGTCTATATGGGCGTCCCTGAGCGTCCGTTCCATTTCGTCCACCAGGTACTCTTTGGATATGACACTGCGGGCTATGGTGTCGTTATATTTGGACAGGGCTTCCACGGTTTCCGAAACCATGTCGGTAACGAGTTCGAAGGCATCGATAAGCTCTTTGTCCGCCTCTTCGGTAAAGGGGAGCTTCTTTTCAACTTTCGTCTGGGCGCTTTCTGCTATGTTGTCACAATAGTCTCCGATTCTTTCTATGTCGCTTACAATGTGTAAAAGGCCGGTCAAACGGATCGACTGGTTTTCCGTAAGGGCTTCAGCCGAGAGCAGACGGGACAGGTAATGGACTATCTCATGCTGGAGCATGTCTATCACATCTTCAATTTCATGAACTTTCTTTATCGCTATCATGTCCCTCTCTATGAATGCCTTTTCGGCCGTATCCATCATTTGGGTTGTTAGCTCGGCCATGCGCACCAGTTCCTGTGTGACCAGGTTCATGGCTATCGACGGGCTTGAAAGCATTTTCGTGTCGAGATAGATCGGCCTGGTTTCAATCACCGTGTCTTCGCCGGGGATTACGAATTTCACAAATCTGGAGAGATATCTTATAAACGGAAGCCACAAAATCGTGTTCAAGACATTGAACACAGTATGGGCGTTTGCTATTTCACGCGACACGCTTGCCGCCGCAGGGGTTATCAAATCAATGAATTTTGAAAACGGCACGATTATGAACATGAAGATGACAGAGCCGAGTATGTTGAAAATTGAATGTGCGAATGCCGCTCTTCTGGCGCTTACCCCGGAGCCGATGGAGGCGAATATGGCTGTTATGGTGGTCCCGATGTTGCTACCGAAGAGGAAGGGAAGGGCAAAGACCAGGGGGATTAACATCTGTCCGTCGGGACCGGGTGCTGTTGCAAGTTTTTGAAGCACGGCTATGGTTGCGGAACTGCTTTGGACGATAGCGGTCATTGCCACGCTCACCAACAGCCCAAGTACCGGCACATCATGAATTCTGACCATAAGGTCGGCGAATGCCTCGGATTGGGCGAGGGGTTTCATAACGTCGCCCATGAGATTCAATCCCACAAATAAAAGACCGAAGGCGAACATTGTCTGTCCGAAGTTTTTTACAGTTCGCTTTTTGGGGAAGAACATCAGGACAAAGCCTATTGCTGTCACAGGGTATGCGTAATCGCCTATGTCGAAAGCGACCAACTGCGCGGTGAATGTCGTACCGATATTCGCGCCCATAATCACTGCAATCGCCTGCGGAAGGGTCATGAGCCTTGCAGCCACAAAACCTATCACCATGACCGTGGTGGCGGAGCTGGACTGCATCAGGGCGGTCACAAGAGCACCTACAAGAACCCCGAGAAGGGGATTGCCTGTCAAGGCCTTTAGTATTTTCCTAAGCCGGTCTCCGGCGATTTTCTTCAATCCGGAGCTCATCTCGGTCATGCCGAATATGAAAATTGCGAGGCCTCCGAAAAGGCCGAATAAGATTTCAACTGTTCCGTTCATCTGTCACCCCT
>CAZWVS010000251.1:0-2448 GCA_964636935.1 uncultured Clostridiaceae bacterium | reverse complement strand
GAAGGCAAAAGGGCTTCGGTGGAAGCGGGATTCCATTCGCTGCTTTACGATTATGTCATCCACACCCACTCAGTCTATTCGAATCTCCTTTGCTGCACACGCGAGGGTAAGGACATAGCGGATAAGCTGTTCGGCGAGTCTGAACACGGTTATGCATGGGTGCCGTACATCACACCGGGGTTCGAGCTGACTCTCGGAATCAAGAATATTCTCGACAAGAGGGATAAAAGGCCTAAAATAATATTCATGGAAAGCCACGGGATACTCGTGTCATCAAACGACTACGACGAGTGCAGAAACCTTCATGAATACGTAAGCGATATGATCCTTGAGGAGTTGAATCCTGAAAAGGAACTCGGCCATGTGGGGATAAGGCAGATTGAGGAGGACATTTTCGCAAGCGAATCCGAAATACTCAAAGATTATTTCAAAGGCACCGGCAGGGACTCAAAATGGTTCGAAGAGAACATACTGTACCCGGACCAGGCGGCATATTTAAGCGGCAACATAGCCGATGGCAAAGAGGGCAACAAGATCAACATCGACGGACAGACCGGTGAAGTTATCTACAGGACCAGCAAAAAGGAAGCCCTGACCATGGAAGAGAGCATAGCGGCTCTTGCCTACATACTTGAAAACGCCAAAGCAAAAGGAATGCAGACAGTTCCCATGAAGCAGGAGGACATAGACTTCATCAAAAACTGGGAAGGTGTTAAATACAGGAAGAACCTGCTGAAAAAATAGACTGTTCATAACGAATATTTATAAATAAACCGGCGGAGCATTTATCGTGTACCGCCGGTTTTCATACGTTCAGGTAGACAACCATGAATTGATTCCGAAAAAAAGTGCAATATGAATGAGAATTAGGGCTTGTTGAATAACTTGAAATCGCCTTGTGTACAGCCTTTTCCTGCTCTTTAAAATTTTGCCGGAAAACAAAAACCGCTACTTGGGGGGTATTTGCATTATGCAACAAACACAGTGATATGATAATGAGAATTATTTCAACTGCAAACAGCTTTTCCACAAGTCCGTTTTGAAACAGTGAATTTACAAGTGGGGAGATTTCTCTGCAATTATGGATAACGCATTATGTAAAACAGTAAAACTCGACATGTAAAAAAGAGTCTATAATCAGTTTATGCTACTTAAAGCAGACGGCTGAGCATTATTGTGTTAAAGGCTTTGTTTCGGTTGAACCCACTGCATATAACAATAATTAGAGCAGGCTCCTGTGACAATCAGTTTTTGCAGATATCTCTCGGAAATCGTGGTTACTTCCGGTTTCTTCCATTTTTTCATTTTACATCACCTCACTAAAAAGTATTTTGAAGTATTGATCTTTTTATAAAGTCAAGTTGTTGAGCAAGATTATCAATATTCAATTTGTAATATACACGACGGCCACTCATGCGTCTTGACAATATACCGGCATTTATAAGTATGGGAGCATGCTAAAATTTTAGACAATCTGCTAAGATAGAAGGGGCGGTAAAAAACCCGGAAATCGGAGGCGGAATAATGGCGAATTTCAGAAGGAAATTTGACGAGGACTTCAAGAAGAATGCGGTAAAGCTATCATATGCGAGTCCAAAGACAATCAAGGAGACAGCAGAAGATCTAGGGATACACGAGAACCTGCTGTACAACTGGAGAAGGAAATATACATCAGAAGGTGACAAGACGAAGTACGCGACGCTGGAAGAGGAAAACAGTGCTCTAAGGAGAGAGTTGGCTGAAACCAAGATGGAGCGTGACATGTTAAAAAAAGCAGCGGCCTACTTCGCAAAAAACCAAAAGTGAAATATAAGTTCATAAGGAATAATCCAGAATACCCGGTTGCGAAGTGGGCCGAGATGCTAGAAATAGAGAGAACAGGATACTATGCCTGGCTTAACAAACGAGAAGCCCTTGAAGAAAAGGAAGCGCACCTTAAAAAGAAAATAAAGAAAGTGTTCGATGAAAGCGGCGGAACATATGGGCCCGACAGAATAGTCAATGGACTGAGGAAGAGCGGTGAACATATCGGCAGGAAGAAGTGTGCAGAGTATATGGCTGAAATGGGCCTGGATTCCTGTCACAATAAAACCAGGTGCAAAAGCCTTACGAACAGCAAGAATGCCCGTGGCGATGGATATATCAATATCCTAAGAGACCAGTGCTTTCCAATAGTTCCCAGGATGGGTTTGGTAAGCGACATTACGTATCTGAAAACAGGAGAAGGCTTCATGTATCAATGCATAATAAAGGACATAGTGACAGGAGAACTACTTGGAGAACATATGGCAGACAGGATGACAAAGGATCTTGTGATTAAAGCAATACTATCGATGCTGGCAAAGCATAAACTGGAAAAAGGCTGTATATTTCACAGCGATAGGGGCAGCCAGGTGCGACAAGAAGTCGCCTAATATATTGCCGGAAGGCTACCCCCTCCATTCGGGG
>CAZWVS010000250.1:0-2488 GCA_964636935.1 uncultured Clostridiaceae bacterium | reverse complement strand
ATCTTCCCTTTGCCAGTTGCATCTATTGTATTTTTCTTCAATAAGCTCAAAAGCTTTTGAAAAAGGCATTGTCTTTTCCCCGCTTTTGGAAACAAGCACATTGCGTTTTTCAATGAATTTTTTAAAGAAGCAGGATATGTTTTCCGCAGCAAATTCACAAATCACAATGTCCAGGTGGAACTCTTCAGGAGCGAGGAATACAGCTCCTATATCGTCCGCCTTCACATGCCTGTCGCACATCATATACATTTGATCCCTTTTACCGGGAAACCCGATTTCCAAAGCCCCGGTGCCTTTTTGCAGGTTTTCCCTGAAACTTATGCCGGTATAGCCTGATTTTGTAACCCCGGGCATGAATATCAAAACCCCCGTTTTTTCACCGCTGTCATAAAATCCGGCGGCAGGGGTAGAAAGGTCGTTTGCCAGTAGTTCAATTGCGCTTTCATCCTTATCCGCTTCCAGGCGCGGCACATCGGTGATGAGCGGCTCCATGTCCGCTCCCGCCTCTTTCTCGCCCCTGAAAGACGGCGGATAATCACATTTGACGGCCCTGTACCGGTTTCCGTTGTAAACGGCGGCGGGCATGAAAAGGTAGTTTTCCCTTTTCCAGTTTTCAAAATTTAAAATAACTGTTATATTTCCCTCTTCAATGCATCCTTTTTCGATTTTGAAAATCAGC
The DNA here is from genome assembly GCA_964636935.1 of uncultured Clostridiaceae bacterium. Taxonomy (GTDB): domain Bacteria; phylum Bacillota; class Clostridia; order DUPQ01; family DUPQ01; genus JAFGQE01. The sequence continues at coordinate 1,809 of CAZWVS010000250.1, read as the reverse complement.
GATATTCCGGTTTGTTCCATATTGGTTTTTTTCTCATAAAAACAGACTGAGCACAGGAACCTTTCTGTTTCAATGAATTCCGTCGAGTCCGCCTTCATTTTAAATAAGCCATATGACATATCGTTTTGGAAATCGTTAATATGTACATCCATTGTCATTGTCTTCATGTTTTATGATTTTCTCCCTTTTTTTGTCCGCCCTTTCTAAAAATCCGTAAAATCCTATCGCTCATCCATTCTTCCAGCTTATCCGGCCATTTCACCGAGACAAACAGCAGGAAAGCTGAAAACAGGCCTATCAAAACCCATCCGATCACAGGGATGTCAATGGTACCTGATCCGACCAGCGCGCTAAAAACCAGGCCCCAGGGCCTGGTCACCAGCACCATCAATGCAAAACCCGGAAGTTTTATCGCGCTTAGACCCGCCATGAGACAGAGGACGTCATCCGGAAAAAAGGGCATCAGGAACATCATGAATAAAACCCAGAACTGTCTTGCGGACATGGTTTTCATGTATTTTTCGACTCTTTTTTTTCCTATAAGCTTTACAACCAGCGGCCTTCCAAGGTGTTTTGCAAATAGAAACAATATGACGGATCCCGTAAGCACGGCTGCAACCGATATCAATATGGCTTCCCAAAATCCGAAAAACAACCCTCCGAAAAGCGTGGTCACGCTGCCCGGAAGCGGCGCAAGAATAACCTGAAGCACTTGAAGTCCGAAAAAAGCAAGGGGGGCCCATGCTCCGAAACCCGACACATATTGCCTCAAGTCCTCGGCGGATTCAAACATGGAGAACCAGCCTTGTTTTCTTCCAATGAAATAGACCACTATCATTGCAATAATAAGTCCTATGAACACTATTCCCGACCAGATCTGGCTTCTCTCAAGTTTGATTTTTTTCAATATCGTCGCCTTTCCTCTTATAATCCGCTTCACGACAATTATATCCGTTTTTTATATATATTTCATTTCTTTCAAAAAAACAAAAAAACCTATTGACCGAGATGGTCAGTTATGCTATTGTGTTGTTGACCGTCATGGTCAATATGATTTTTGGATGATTGAAATGGATGATTTGCTAAAAAACATGGACCCGGGAAAAAGAGAAAGCCTGCTGGCAAGTTCGCTTGAAGAGTTTGCCAAAAGAGGCTATGAAAAGGCGTCCACAAACAATATCGTGAAAAAAGCCGGAATATCCAAAGGTCTTTTATTTCATTATTTCGGCAGTAAAAAAAACCTGTATGATTATCTTGAAAAATTCGTGGTCAACATGACAATTTCAGAACTGCAGGAAAAAATCGACTGGGACGAGACTGATTTCTTCAGCCGTGTCAAACAGATTGCATGGATAAAGGGCGGGCTTTTATACCGTTATCCCCATATGTTCGACTTTTTCACCGTTATCCTTTCTAAAAAATCCATAGATGAAATTTACGCCTACCAGGACGAATACGCCCCCGGCCTAATGGAAAAAATATATGTGCACAATATCGACTATTCGAAATTCAAGGACGGGCTGGACATGCAAAAGGTTATCAAGATAATCAACTGGGTTTTCGAAAAGTTCAGCACGGAGCTTTTGGCAAACCTTTTTCAAAAAAAGGACAAGTTTGATTATAAAGCCGTTGAAAAGGATTTCAACGAATATGTGGAAATCCTGAAAAAGGCATTTTATAAACAATAAATGGAAGGAGCAGGCAAAATGATCAGTGTCAAGAACCTCTACCACTCGTACAATCACGGAAAGGATTATGCCGTGAACGATGTCAGCTTTGAAATCGAAAAGGGGGAGATTTTCGGTTTTC
>CAZWVS010000249.1:1951-2511 GCA_964636935.1 uncultured Clostridiaceae bacterium | reverse complement strand
CGGACGGGGCGAAGGCCCTGATCAAGAACCACATGCTCTTTTTCCTAATAGGCGCCATGGGGATTTTGCAGGGGGGAGCAACTTATGATAAAAGTTGAAAATCTTGAGTATAGATACAAAAGCGGTTGTTACGCGGTTAAGAATATCAGCTTTGAAATACCGAAGGGTATGATTTTCGGTTTTCTAGGTCCCAGCGGAGCAGGCAAGACAACGACACAAAAGCTCATAACGGGATTGTTGAGGGATTATGATGGCGGCATTGCGATAGACGGCAAAGAGAGAAGGGAATGGGACAATTCCTTTTATGAAAACATAGGGGTCGTGTTTGAATTCCCGAACCTATACCTCAAACTGACTGCGAAAGAGAATCTTGAACTCTTTGGCAGCTATTACAGCAAGAAGGCTGCGGGAATTGAGCAGCGGCTTAAAAAAATCGGCATATATGATTCAATGGGCAGGAAGGTTGAGGAGTTTTCGAAAGGGATGAGGGTCAGGCTGAATTTCATACGCGCGCTTTATCACGACCCCGACATATTGTTTTTGGATGAACCCATATCCGG
>CAZWVS010000249.1:0-1941 GCA_964636935.1 uncultured Clostridiaceae bacterium | reverse complement strand
GTTGAAGGAGGAAGGGAAAACGATATTCCTCACAACCCATGACATGACTGTTGCCCGGGAGCTATGCGATAAAGTGGCATTTATCGTCGACGGCAGGCTGCCGGTTATAGATACCCCGAAAAACCTGATGATTCAGTACGGCAAAAACGAAGTTGATGTTGAATACTTCAAGGGGGATGAATTGAATAACCGCCGGTTCAGCCTTGAAAACATCGGTGAAAACAAATCGTTTTTTGAAATTCTAAAACAAAACCGGATAAGGTCTATTCATACAAGGGAGGCGTCCCTTGAGGAAATATTCATAGAAGTGACCGGCAGGGGGTTGGAATGAAAAGAATCGGGAATGCGCTTGGGGCTGATATAAGGTTTCAGTTCAGGCAGGGCTTTTATTTAATATATCTCATTCTTATTGCCATTTATCTGATAATCATATACCAGATCGGTCCCAAAGCGGCCGGATTTGTCGTACCTGTCATCATTTTCTTCGACCCTTCGCTGGTTGGATTCTTTTTCATTGGGGGGCTTGTGCTTCTTGAACAACAACAAGGGGTTACCGGGTATTTAGGCATTACCCCCGTTACAACAGGCGAGTATATGTGGTCCAAGATAATATCCCTTGCCGTGCTCGCATATGTTTCTTCCATCGGTCTAGCCGTTTTTTCAGGGGCTGAGTTTAATTTTCTGTCGCTGTCTGCCGGGGTTCTGCTGTCTTCTGTGTTTTTCACCCTTATCGGATTTCTGGCGGTTTCCGGATGCAGGACGATGAATGACTATTTCATAAAAATGATTCCATACATATTGATCATGGTCCTGCCGGCAACCGGGTTTATAGAAAAACCATGGGCTGTAGTCTTTAGGTTAACGCCCACTTATGCGGGACTTCGAATTTTGACGGGTTCATTCAAGGGGATGTCCATCGGGGAAGGGGTGTTGTATTGTGCCGTTATTGCGGTCTGGTGCCTGGCGTTATATTTTCCGATTAAGAAGAAGTTTGACGCGAAAGCCATCAGGAGGGAATAAGTGAAAAGAATCCATTTGCGTTTAAAATATGATATCAAGCTGATTTTCAGGGATCCAATAATGGTTGTTTTTGCGATTTTGCCATTGTTTCTGATGTTTTTGTTTAGGTTCGGCCTGCCTGCCCTATTTCAATTTATTGCGTCTAAAACAAATTTCACACCCGGACTTTATGACAATTACATATTTGCGGGCTCGCTCATAATGACGCCATATATGACAGGCACTTTGGCCGGGTTTATGATGCTTGATGAAAAGGACGGGAATGTGTTGGATCTGATTTTGGTCACACCCCGCGGATTCGGAGGGTATCTTGGCTCGAGGCTTATGGTTCCCGCAATCCTGTCGGTTTTTTACACTCTTTTTGCTTTTTTGCTTTTTCATACCTATGGCTATGCTTTTTCGTTAATGCCGGGAATAGTCGTGATGATGATTCTATTAAGTTCAATAACAGCTTTGATTCTGTTTTCAGCCGCAAAAAACAAGGCGCAGGGGCTAACATATGCAAAAGGCCTGGGGCTTTTGATGCTTCCTGTGTTTTTTGACCTGATTAACAATTCATTGCTTAAAAAGCTCGGGTATCTGTCGCCATACTACTGGATATATGATTATTTGGTTTTTAGAAGCATGAAATCGCTCTTGTTGGGCGTTTTAATAAATGTCTTGTGGTTTTTACTGATGATTTTGATCGGTTATAGGAGAACATACAGGGTGAAGGCATTCGGTTCGTAAGGTCAATGTATGGGGGATTTTTTCACCAGGCATGTACGTCTGGAATTTATGCTTAAGTGAAGAACACCGTGACTTTAGTCATGGGATGAATTCACTCTTTCTTTGCCTGAAAGATTGATAAAAGGCAAATAATAACGTATAATAAGAACATATGTTCGCGAAGGGAGAGCCCGGTGGATACAATACAAAAAG
>CAZWVS010000248.1:0-2541 GCA_964636935.1 uncultured Clostridiaceae bacterium | reverse complement strand
AAGACCGTGACGATCACCAACAACGACATGCCGATCAACCCGCAAACAGGTGCTTTCTTTGCAGGTGATTCATGGATAAGCATAGTGGCGGCAGTTGTAGGCGGGTTGCTTATGCTTTTAGGCATATACCTATATCTGCACAAGGAATCAACACGAGACTTGGATACTTAAAAGGGTTGTATTTGACAGCCATATTGCATTATTAGTCATCGGGGATAATATTTTTGACTCTGGAACATCCCGGATATGCTCTTGCTTATGAATCGAGGAAATTCATTCATAGAATCATAGTTGAAAAGGAATTTCAAATGATTGGAAAAGGGACTGGACGGGTACATAACAAAGGAAGATAACTAGCGTCCGTATGCTTCCGGGTTGGGTACACGGATGCACTGGAATATACAGGTTATATTTATGACATCTGGAATTTTGGAGAAATCTGTATGGAAGTTAATAAATTAAAAATTTTGGTTATCAGTGATGATTTATCTAATGCAAAATATTTTGAGAATACTATTTCCAAAGCATTTTTTGGAACTGAAGTATATATTGCTAAAGATAAATTGCATGGTGTAAAAATTGCAAAACTCGAAGAACCTGACATAATTCTAATTGATATATCAATACCGAAAGCAGATAGTTTGGAAATCAGTCGTATTTTAAAAGAGGATAAGGTCCTACATACAACTCCTATACTTTTTGTCACGGATCTGAAGGCGGATCGCAAATTGCGAAATGAAGCTATAACGGCCGGTGCAGAAGCTTTTTTAACAAAACCCATAGATGACGCAATATTGATAACACAATTAATTGCAATGGCAAAAATAAAAGAAAGAAATATTCTAATTAACACTGAATCGGGAAAGCTTGAGGATTTGATCGAACACCGCACATGTGAATTGAAAAATGAAATTATCGAACGAAAAGGACTTGAAACAAAACTGCGAAAAAATGAAGAGGTTCTTAAAGCATACATCGAAAAAGCGCCTGTTGGGATTTTCGTAACCGACGCTTCGGGTAATTATATCGACGTAAATGCAATGGCCTGCCAGCTAATGGGCAGGACAAGGGAAGAGGTCTTAAAATTATCACTTGCCGATTTTCTGACACCGTCCCATCTGGAGAAAGGCCTGGCAGGGTTCCGTGAACTGTCGACCAAGGGATTTATAGATGCAGAATATAAAGTCAGGAAAAAGAATAGCCAGGATTATTGGATAAGCCTTCGTGCTGCAAAAATCAGTGACAACCGCTTTATCGCTTTCTGTCTTGATATTTCAGAACGGAAGGAAAAGGAAGACGAGCTTGAATATATGAGCTACCATGATTCCTTGACCGGAGTATATAACAGGACGTTTTTTGAAAAGGAGGTCAAGAAACTGGACACAGATGAGAACATGCCTTTTTCTGTGATTATTTCAGATATCACCGGACTTAAACTGACAAATGACACATTGGGGCATGCTTCCGGTGATAAAGTCCTTGTTGAAACCGCGAAACTGCTCAGCACATACTTAAGAGAAAGAGACATATTGGCACGTGTCGGCGGTGATGAATTTTCCATATTGCTGCCACGGACAAGCAACCGGGAGGCTCAGGAGATAGTTAACCGCATCCAGGCGGCATGTCGGGCTTTCAAGGTCAATCTATCAGGAATAGCAATAAAGATGAATATTTCCTTGGGATTTGCAACCAAAACAAAAACATCAGAGTCATTTTCCCACATTGGCAAATTGGCGGAAGACTACATGTACCGGACCAAGCTTCTTGAGCGTGAAAGCTTTCACAGCACTTTGCTTGAAACACTAAGGGTATCCCTATACGAGAGAAGCAGTGAAACAGAAGAACACACAGCCAGACTGGCCAATCTGTCAACAAAACTGGGTGTGAAAATGAGGTTGAGCGACGATGACCTTAACAAGCTTTCGTTATTATCGGCATTACACGATATCGGGAAAATAAGTATTGACAATAAAATCCTTACAAAACCCGGCAAACTCACGGACATAGAATGGATAGAAATGAAAAAGCACCCTGCAATCGGATACAGGATTGCCATGGCCTCATCAGAACTTAAACCGATAGCGCAGTATATCCTATGTCATCATGAACGGTGGGACGGCAGGGGCTACCCCCAGGGATTAAGCGGTGATGACATACCGTTGCTTTCCCGAATTATTTCGATTGTAGACTCCTATGACGCAATGACACATGACCGGGTATATAAAAAGGCTTTGACAAAGGAAGAGGCCATTGCTGAAATCCATAACAATTCGGGCAGTCAATTCGATCCGAAGATAGCAGCGCTATTCCTTACTCTTATTTAAAAAGGGGAACAACATGCCCTTTTAAAATTAACAGTTCACTTGTAAACAGACTTGAAAGGAACGGGTTTTATGAACAAACACAAAAATCAAAAGAACACCGAAAAGGAGCATATGACCGATAAAAAAGACAAAACCGATATGAAGCCTCACTCTGACAATCAAAGTCATGAAACGCAGGGAAATAATCACGACCACCATGCAATGATGATAAAGGATT
>CAZWVS010000247.1:0-2543 GCA_964636935.1 uncultured Clostridiaceae bacterium | reverse complement strand
TGACCCAGGCCGAGGCGGTAATGGAACTAATAAACGACAAAACGGCAAAAAGCGAAAAAAGCGCCGCGCTGCAGCTGGAGGGCAAAACCGGGAAAAAGGTTAAAGAGATAAGAAAAGCCATAATAGAACTGCTTTCGGAAATAGGGGTTTCAATCGACTATCCCGAATATGAGGACGAAGCCGTTTCCGTTTCACAGGCTGTGGAAAAAGCCGCCGCCATAAAGGAAAAAACAGAAAAGCTCGTTAAAAACTTCGACACGGGGAAAATTTTGAGGGAAGGGCTCAACGTAGCCGTGATCGGTCCTCCCAATGCGGGAAAATCGACCTTCATAAACAAGATAACCGGCGAGGAGAAGGCGATAGTCACGCATATTCCCGGAACTACAAGGGACGTGCTGGAAATACAGTTTTCAATAAAGGGTTTTCCCGTTGTCCTCCACGATACGGCGGGGATCAGGAAAACCGACGACCTCATAGAAAAAATGGGCATAGAAAAAACAATATTGACAAGGGATAAAAGCGAAATCCTCATTGCCGTGCTAGACGCCGAAAGGGGGGCGGACGAAGAAACAATGCACATAATAGGGAACAGCCCGATAGAAAAAACCATTTATGCGATAAACAAGACAGACCTGATGCCCGGGGATGATATAAAAAGACAATTGGATAAAGGGGCGAGGGTAATAGACTGCAGTTTCATAAACGAAAAAGGGATGGATGAAATCATAGAGGCCCTTTACGACATGATGGGAAGCGGCTCCCTTGAAATAAAGGATATAGCGGTCACCAATGAAAGGCATAAACTTCATATAGACAGGGCGTTGGAAGCCATGAATAACTCAGTCGATACGGGAAAAAGCCACGGGGTGCTCGACTTGATGTCCGTGGAACTCACCGAAGCCGCCGACCAGCTGGGGATGATAACCGGTGAAAACGCGGGTGAAGACGTGATAAATTTGATTTTCAGCAGATTTTGTGTGGGAAAGTGAGAATATTTAGAGGATGAACTACAAGGCGGGAAAATACGACATAGCGGTCATCGGCGCGGGCCATGCGGGATGCGAAGCGGCCCTTGCAAGCGCGCGGCTGGGTTTGAAGACAGTGATTTTCACACTTAACATGGACAGTGTGGCCAACATGCCGTGCAACCCCAGCATAGGCGGCACCGCGAAAGGGCATCTTGTGCGCGAAATTGACGCCCTTGGAGGGCAGATGGGCAAGGCTGCGGACGCCACCCTTATTCAATCCAGGATGCTGAACAAGGCAAAAGGACCCGCAGTCCATTCCTTGAGAACCCAGATCGACAGAAGGGCTTATCAGGAAGAAATGAAGCTGGTTCTGGAGGAACAGTCCGGGCTCGACCTGAAGCAGGCGGAGATAACCGGGGTTGTTTTCGATGACGACAACTCCGTAAAGGGCGTAATAACCCACACCGGGGCAGAATTTGAATGCAAATGCGCAATCTTGTGCTCGGGCACATATCTCAAAGGGCGGATAATAATAGGTCCGGTGAATTACCCGGGCGGCCCGGACGGCATGTTTCCGGCAAATAAGCTTTCCGAATGCCTAAAAGACGCGGGCGTCGATATAATGAGATTCAAGACCGGTACGCCTTCAAGGGTTCATGAAGATAGCGTGGATAAAGATAAAATGGAAGAGCAAAAGGGGGAGGAGCCCATAGTTCCCTTTTCATTCGAGACCGAAAAAATCGAAATCGAGCAGCATTCGTGCTATCTGACCTATACGAACGAAAAAACCCATGAGGTCATTAGGGAAAACCTTCACAGGTCCCCTTTGTTCAGCGGGGATATCGACGGCGTGGGTCCGAGATACTGCCCGTCCATAGAGGACAAGGTGGTAAGGTTCTCCGACAAGCCGAGGCATCAGATTTTCATAGAGCCCATGGGGGTGAAAACGAAGGAAATGTATGTTCAAGGCATGTCCAGCTCCCTTCCGGAGGATGTCCAGGAAGAGATGCTAAAGACAATAAAGGGGCTTGAAAACGTACGTACTATGAGAAGCGCATATGCCATTGAATATGACTGCATAGATCCGTTGCAGCTAAAACCCACCCTGGAGATGAAGGAATACCCCGGATTTTTTTCAGCCGGGCAGAGCAACGGAAGCTCCGGATACGAGGAGGCTGCGGCACAGGGCCTTGTTGCCGGGATAAACGCGGCAAAAAAAATAAAGGGAGAGGAACCGCTTTCAATAGGAAGAGCGGAAGCATATATTGGAGTCCTTATCGACGATCTTGTGACAAAAGGGACCAACGAACCTTACAGGATGATGACATCCAGAAGCGAATTCCGGCTTTTGCTAAGACAGGACAATGCGGACATGCGGCTTACGGAAAAAGGGCGCGCGGCAGGGCTGGTCACGGACGAAAGATACGGACGCTTCCTGAAGAAAAAACGATTTATCGAAGATGAAACAAAAAGACTCGAAAAAACCATATATTCACCTGTGGTTGTAAACCCGTTTTTTAAAAAGCACGGCATAGAAGGGGAGGCGGTAAGCGGCGTGGCGGCGGACTCCCTCCT
>CAZWVS010000246.1:0-2555 GCA_964636935.1 uncultured Clostridiaceae bacterium | reverse complement strand
ATGTAGAGTCGTTGCAGTATGCCAGGACCACAGCTTCGGACGCAGGGTCGCCGGGTTTCATCTTCCTGTAGTTTTCCAGTTCGGTTTCGTGTGACAGCGCAACTACACGGTGGGCTGCAATAGCATCGGCGGTTTCACGCAAAGAGACACTTGCATTTGAATCCGCAGGCTCGCACAGATCTATGAATTTAATCAGGTTGTCTTCCCAATCCTCTATGGCGTCATTGAGTTTAAACAGGCTTTTGGCTGTCTTTTGCATTGTAGCCGCATAGCCGTCGACAGCTTCCACCCTTGCTTTGAGGCTGACCCTTTCGGTTTTTGTCTGCGCGCGCGCCTGCGTGGTGTACAGATAGCCTGCTGCATTTTGTCGGGATATGTCCTCTTCAACCGTGGAACTGCCCGTTGCGCACCCCGAGAGGATGGAGATGGCGAGCAATATGGCCAATGGTACGGAAAACGTCTTTTTCATGGCAGCCCCCTGGAAAATATTTCAAATCCAAAAACATTCAAAAAAGCGGTGTCGCAACAAAGGTGGAAATCGAATCGGATATTCCGATTGTCCGGAGCCATTGCGCGATGAAGAAAAAGACTTAGCTGTGATGAAGCCCACATTTATACCGATTAGATCACATATATTATTTTACCACCATGAACGGGGTTTTTAATAGCATTTATGACAATTTATCAAGTTATTTTTAGCGTAAAAGACCGGAGCGGTACGGCATGCAGTCGATTTGCTCTGCAGGATTATGAAATTGCAACCGGCAAAAGCGCATTTTTCCCCGGTTGTAAATAATGGTATAATACGGTATAAACGGAAACGGGGAAGCTTTATGAAGAACATCAATATCGGAATCATAGGGACTGGAAACATAAGCGGAGCACATATAAGCGCATATGGCAAGCTGCCGGACGTCCGGATAAAAGCGGCATGCGACATAAACGAACAAAGGGTTGCGGACTACTGTGAAAAACATGGTGTGCCTGAACACTACACGGATTACAGGGAACTTTTAAAGGACGGGTCCATCGATGCGGTGAGCGTATGCACATGGAACAACAGCCACGCCGAAATAGCCATAGCGGCCTTAAGGGCCGGAAAGGATGTCCTCTGTGAAAAACCGCTTGCCATGAACACCGCCCAGGCTATTGAAATCCAAAAAGCCGCAATGGAGTCGGGAAGGCTCTGCATGGTGGGATTTGTAAGGAGATTCGCGGATAGCACCAAGGTCGCGATGGATTTCATAAAAAGCGGCAGGATGGGTGATATTTATTATGCCAAAACCGGATGCATAAGACGGAACGGGAACCCGGGAGGATGGTTTTCTGATAAAAGCAGGTCGGGAGGAGGCCCCCTGATCGACCTCGGTGTTCATATGATAGACCTATGTCGGTTCCTTATGGGTAATCCGAAGCCCGTCGGCGTGTATGGCGCCGTTTATGACGGCATCGGGCCGAGAAACGATGTGAAACTGGCGAACAGGTACAGGCCGATGGACCATGGCGACAAGTGCGATGTGGAAGATTTCGCTTCCGCCATGATCAGGTTCGACAACAAAGCCGTCATCAAGGTCGAGGTCAGTTTCACACTGCATACGTCGGATGAAAGGACATATTGTGAAATTTTCGGCGACAAGTCGGGAATGGCCATAATACCGGAAATAAAAATTGCCGGCGAGATGGAAGGCTACAATGTGGACATCGCCCCCGGCATATCAAAAAGCTCCCACAGTTTCCAGGATATGTTTGACAAGGAAATTGAACATTTTATAAAATGTGTAGGAAAAGGTGCCAAATGTATTTCGCCTGTCGAGGACGGCGTGGAAATAATGAGGATACTCGATGCCGTATATGATAGTGCGGAATCGGGAATTGAAATAAGATTGGATTAGAAGGAGATTTTTATGGAAAAAACAATTTTGTCATTGAACTGCGGGAGCTCGTCGCTCAAATATAATCTTTTCAAGGTTAATGAAGACGACACTGTCGATCCGTTGATAGGCGGTATAGCCGAAGAGATAGGCAACAGGGAGAGAAGCACGATGAAGTATGAAGTGGAGGGCGAAAAAACAAAGTACTCCATCGAGCTGCCCGACCATGAAGACGCCTTAAGTGAAATGTTCAACATATTTGAAAAGATGAACAAGCCCAAGGAAACAATAATCGCAATAGGCCACAGGGTTGTTCACGGAGGAGCGGAATATACATCGAGTGTCCTGATCACGGAAGATGTCAAAAATGAAATTGAAAAATTTTCAGCCCTGGCACCGTTGCACAATCCCCAGAATCTCAAGGGGATAAATGTTGCGGAAAAGCTTTTACCCGGAATCCCGAATGTCGCTGTTTTCGACACGGCTTTCCATACTACGATACCCGAACCCGCCTTCAGATATGCAATACCTGAAAAATGGTATAGGGATTACATGGTCAGAAGATACGGTTTCCACGGCACAAGCCACCTTTATGTCTCGAGAAGAGCCGCGGCTTTGCTCGGTAAAAACCACAGTGAAATAAATTGTGTCACGGCGCACATGGGCAACGGTTCAAGCATAACA
>CAZWVS010000245.1:0-2560 GCA_964636935.1 uncultured Clostridiaceae bacterium | reverse complement strand
GTGCGAGTCTCCAGAGCATGGCTTTGAACTCGTTTTCAGTTGAAGACAGATATCCCAGCCTGGGAAGATTTATGGTGCATACCCCTATGGAACCTGTGGGGGGGTTGCTTCCGAAAAGCCCTCCTCCTCTTTTTCTCAATTCGGTCGTATCTATCCTCAACCTGCAGCACATTGAAACCGCGTCTTCGGGGGACAGGTCCGAATTCACATAATTCGCGAAATACGGAATTCCGTATTTGCATGTTATTTTCATAAAATCATTTATTACTTCATTATCCCATTCGAACTCGTCGGTTATGTTTATCGTGGGGATCGGGAAAGTGAAAACCCTTCCCTTTGCGTCGCCTTCGAGCATGATTTCGCAAAAGGCCTTGTTGAATATGTCCATTTCCTCCTGGTAATCCCCGTAGGTGTCATCCTTGTATTCCCCTCCGATTATCACCGGATGGTCCTTCAAGGCCGAAGGGACCTTTATATCGAATGTGAGGTTGGAGAAGGGACACTGGAACCCAACCCTGGTGGGAACGTTTATATTGAATATGAATTCCTGAAGAGCCTGTTTCACTTTTTCATAAGACAGGTTGTCATTGCGGATAAAGGGCGCGCAATATGTGTCGAAACTCGACCATGCCTGCGCTCCAGCCGTCTCTCCCTGGGTAGTGAATGTCGAATTCACTATTTGTCCCAGAAAAGCCCTGAGATGCTTTGCCGGTTTGCTTTCAACTTTGCCGTAAACGCCGCCGAACCCGGTTGTGAGGAGCTGTCTTAAATCCCATCCCGCGCAGTAGGGGCCGAAAAATCCGAGATCGTGTATGTGGATGTCGCCTTCCATATGTGCGTTTCTGACAACCTCGGGATATACCTCGTGAAGCCAGTAGTTTTTTGTGAAAACCTCCCTGACATAGTTGTTGAGTCCGTTTACGCTTTTTTGTGTGTTTGCGTTTTCCTTGACATGCCAGTCTTTTTCCCCCAGATAGTTGCCGAACATGTCTATTGTGGCCCCTATGAGGGCGTTCATCTGCCTTGCGCCGCTTCTTTTTTCACGGTAAAGGATATAGGCCTTGGCCGTCTGGGCGTGACCTTTTTCAATCAATACTTTTTCAACTATGTCCTGGATTTGCTCCACGCTGGGGATTTGATCCTTGTACTTGAACTCCGCGGTGCTTACCACCTGTTCCGCCAGTTCTTCCGATTTTCGAAAGTCGTCGCCTCCACATGCCTGTGCCGCTTTGAAAATGGCCCATGTGATCTTCTCTTTGTAAAACCGCTCAATCCTTCCGTCTCTCTTTTGTATTTTTTTCATTTCTCTGTGTTTATCCTCTCGTATTTTTGGTGTTTGAACATATACCGCTATATCAATTATAAGCACCTTTAAATGGAAAAATCAACAAGATATTGTGGTTTTTATTTTTTTTTATACCATAAATTGTGGCTTACATTTTTTGCCTGTACGCTGAAACCTCTTGTATATAATGCTTTGACGGATTTTCAAGCTATTTGTGCAAGTTGCACACCACTCCCTGTTTATGCAATAATTAGATGGTGTTGCACGATACATGTTTTCATGTGCGATAACGGCGAGCTGCATAGTATGAAATATATGTTTGCAATAAGCCTAATAATACGAAGGGCGGCAAAACGGACGACATGTGATTATTTGATTTTCCGTCAGCCGAGGATAAAAATGTTTGACAAACTGGAATCAATAAAAAAAAGATATGAAGATATAACAACCATGCTCACCAAGCCCGAGGTTATTTCAAATCAGGATCTTTACAGGAGCCTGATGAAGGAACTGAACGACCTTGAACCCATAGTTGCAAAATATGATGAATACAAGAAGGCAACGGAAGCCATGGACGAGGCTCTTCGCATGCTGAACGAGGACCTGGATGATGATTTCAGGGAAATTTATGAGGACGAGCTTAAAGAATATAGGAATTCGCTTCCGAAAATTGAGGAAGACCTCAAGAAGCTCCTTCTTCCAAAAGACCCCAATGACCACAAAAGCGTAATTATAGAAATACGCGGAGGCGCGGGCGGCAACGAGGCGGCGTTGTTTGCTTCGGACCTATACCGGATGTATGCGATGTATGCGGAGGAAAGAGGCTGGGGGGTCGATCAGATGGATATAAACGCCATAGGCATAGGCGGTATCAAGGAAGTCGTCTTCTCCATAGACGCCGAGGGCGCTTACAGCCGTTTGAAATATGAAAGCGGCGTACACAGGGTTCAGAGGGTCCCCGAGACCGAATCCAGCGGACGGATCCACACCTCCACGGTCACGGTTGCGGTGCTTCCGGAGGCTGACGATGTGGATGTGGAAATAAATCCAAACGATGTCGAGATTGACACATATCGTTCCTCGGGCGCCGGCGGGCAGCACGTAAACACCACGGATTCGGCAATCAGACTCACTCACACACCCACCGGCATAGTTGTAACATGCCAGGACGAGCGCAGCCAGCACAAAAACAAGGACAAGGCCTTTAAACTGCTACGAACGAAACTTTATGACATTGCTTTGGAAGAACAGGGAAAGGAAATAGCCCGAAACAGG
>CAZWVS010000244.1:0-2565 GCA_964636935.1 uncultured Clostridiaceae bacterium | reverse complement strand
TCGGTCTGGTGCTGTCGCCGTCCGGTGTCTCCAGCTTTATTACTACTGAGCTCCCGGATATGATCCTTGGCATTTCCCAACCTCTTTTACTTCGGGCCTTCTAAAATCGAATACCCGTTTTTTTGTAACATCCCTTAATATCTTAATCCAAATCAACCTTTATAGCAAAACGGACTGCAGTTTTTTTGTTTCTGCAATCCGTTTTATTTGAGCCTGCCGATTAAAACTGTGTTTTAGATGTCCGCCGGCAATACTTTGTTCAATATCATGCCCACAAGGGCTGCAATGAAAAGTCCGGAAAGCGTAACGCTTCCGATCACTATGCCGCCCACTGCGCTTACGCCTATTCCCAGCCCCAATATGAGGGCAACTATAACAAGGTTTCTCGAGTGCGCAAAATCCAAATCCGCCTGGGATATGGTCCTCAGTCCTATGCTTGCTATTATTCCAAACAATATGATGCTGACTCCGCCCATTACAGGCTGTGGTATTGTCTGTATCACCGCACCGAATTTTGCAAACAAACTAAGCGCGATTGCAAATACGGCCGCAAGTCTCAGCGTCGCCGGATTGTAGTTCTTTGTCACGGCGAGTACACCGGTGTTTTCCGAATATGTTGTGTTCGCGGGGCCTCCGATGAAACCGGCGAACATTGTTGCGATACCGTCGCCGAGAAGCGTCCTGTGAAGACCGGGATCAACAAGGAAGTTTTTGCCGACTACATTCCCGTTTGTGGTTATATCACCCATATGCTCTACAAAAGTGACAATAGCGACGGGAGCTATCAAGGTTATGGCCGCCCAGTCGAATTTGGGCAGTGTGAAGAAATCGCCGCTGAATATCTGTCCGAAGCTGAACCATTTTGCAGCAGATACAATACTAAGGTCAACAAGGTCCGGTCCCCCAGCCACTTTAATGATAATGCAAAGCACGTATCCCGCCGTTATGCCTATCAATATCGGAACAAGTTTGAAAAATCCTTTTGTGAAAAGCATTACGCCTATTATCACAAGTATTACAAAGGCAGCCACCCACCAGTTGCCGCTGGCGCCGTTTATCGCCACCGGTGCAAGCGACAACCCTATGACCATGATGATTGGTCCTGTAACCACAGGCGGAAAGAAGCTTTTTATCCTTTCAACGCCTATCAGTTTAGCCAGAAGCGACAAAAGCATATAAAGCGCTCCGGCGCATATTATGCCGCCGCCCGCCATTGCGATGCCTTCTTTTGTAACCCCCGCATCCGTGCCGATACCGGTAACGGCAGCCACACCGCCTATGAATGCAAAACTCGATCCGAGGAATACGGGCACTTTACCTTTTGTCACCAAATGGAATATAAGTGTTCCTATTCCTGCTGCGAACAATGCCACCAGAGGATTTAGACCGGTGAGTGCCGGTACGAGTACGGTTGCTCCAAACATTGCGAACAAATGTTGAAAGCCCAGCAAAAATTCTTTTCCGCCGAAATGTGTTTCTTTCGTCATAATTTCCCCCCTATATAATTTTTGTTCGGACAACATTGACCTAAAAAAAACTTTCCCATCGGAAAGCGTTACATAAAGTCGGATATAACCCCTGTAACCTTGCAAGTCTCTCCGGACTTTCCTTAAAGGCACAATATAATCCACATTTGAAACAATTATATACTGCATCTTGTGGTTTGTCTATAATATAACTGTGATTTTTTTATGCGAATACACAAAACCGGCTGGCGAACCATCTTTAATTCGTCAGCCGGATCTATATCAAGTACAATCGGTCAGCCCTGTACTTCTTTTCTAATTTTCAATGCGACATCAGGCACATTGGTAATGACTCCCGAAGCCTTGTCGGCGAACAATCTTCTCAGTTGATTTTCGTCATCCACAGTGTACGGGTTTACAAATATGTCCTTTGACTGCAGTTTCTTCAATACTTTATCGGGAATGGCGAGATAATGAGGATGATATCCGTCAAAATCATGCATTTTCAGATATTCCCAAGGATTAATCATCGCACAGCTCGTCAGTGCCGCAATTTTTGCATCCTTGTGAGTTTTTTTAATATATCCCAAGCTGAAATGATTAAATGACGAGTAAATTATTTTATCGCATATATCAAATTTTTCGGCTATGCCGACGAGTTTCTTTTCAATACCGGCGTCATACGGACTTCCGGTTTTCAACTCGATGTTTAGAATCATTTCTTTTTCTTTGACAAATTGGAGAACTTCCTCTATTGAAGGAATTTTTTCCCCTTTGAATTTTGGATCGAACCAACTTCCCGCATCAAGCTTCCTCAGCTCGAAATAAGTGTGGTCTTTCACTGCTCCACTGCCGTTTTCACATCTTCCCAGCGTGAAATCATGATGAACCATGATATGTCCGTCCTTAGAAAAAAGCACATCGATCTCGATTCCTTCTGCTCCCATTTCATAAGCTTTCTGGAATGCGGCCAATGTGTTTTCAGGCGCATATGCGGACGCTCCCCTGTGTGCGATTACGGTGGTTTTAGATCTCATTGCAATCATCCCCTTTACATTTATTTTAGGCATGGAGCGGATGAAGGGAATCGAACCCTCAT
>CAZWVS010000243.1:0-2637 GCA_964636935.1 uncultured Clostridiaceae bacterium | reverse complement strand
GGCTTGTGGGGATCCCTTCATCGGGAGTTCACAGCAACGGCTTTTCCCTTATCCGCAGGATATTCGGCGACTCTAAAAAAGAGCTCGAAAAAAAGTACAAAGGTCTTGACGGCCCCATAGGGAGTGAAATCCTAAAACCCACAAAGATATATGTAAAAACAATTCTGGAAATGACAAAGGCTTTCGACGTAAGGGGGATAGCCCATATAACGGGAGGCGGCTTCATTGAAAACATCCCGAGGATGCTCCCCGAAGGTCTGGGAGCCGTTGTCAAAAAGGGCAGCTGGCCCGTGCAACCGGTGTTTGAAGTAATAGCAAGACAAGGCGGGATTTCAGAAGAAGACATGTTCGGCACCTTCAACATGGGAATAGGCCTGGTGATTTGCGTGCCCGAAAAAGAAACCGGAGAAGTATGCCGTGAACACAAGGGATTTGAAATCGGGTTCGTTGAAAAAAGCGAATCCGGCATAACAATAAAATAATAAGGAGACCAAATGAACAGGATTGAACTGAAATACGGATGCAACCCCCACCAGGGCAAAGCCGCCGTTGAAAAAGAAAAAGGGCTTCCCCTTGAAGTATTGAACGGGAAACCCGGATATATAAATTTCATGGATGCTTTGAATTCCTGGCAGCTTGTAAAGGAATTGAAACAGACCACCGGAATGCCGGCTGCGGCATCCTTTAAGCATGTCAGCCCGGCGGGAGCCGCAATTGGAAGACCTCTGAGTGAAAAGCTGAAAAAGGCATATTTCATCGGCAACATAAAGATGACACCCCTTGCAAACGCATATGCAAGGGCAAGGGGAGCCGACAGGATGTCGTCATTCGGAGACTGGGCCGCATTAAGCGACGAGGTTGACGAGGCGACGGCCCTCCTATTGAAAAGGGAGGTTTCGGACGGCGTCATAGCGCCGGGGTATTCAAAGAGGGCTCTTGAAATCCTAAAAGCCAAAAAAGGCGGAAATTACAATGTAATTAAAATAGATGAAAGCTACGAACCTTCAGGGGTTGAAGAAAAAAGCATATATGGAATCAGGTTTTTACAGGAAAGAAACAGCTATGTGCCCGATATCTCAAATCTTGGTGAAATCGTAACAAAAGCTAAAGATCTACCCGAGGAAGTTAAGCAGGACCTGGCCCTTGCAGCAATCACATTGAAATACACGCAGTCCAATTCCGTCTGTTTCGTACATGACGGACAGGTCATAGGCTGCGGCGCCGGACAGCAGTCCAGGATACACTGCACGAGACTCGCAGCTGAAAAGTCCGACATCTGGTATTTGAGGCAGCATCCGAGAACCCTGGCATTGAAATTCAAAAAAGGCATTAAGCGTCCTGAAAGGGACAACGCTGTTGACATGTTCCTGCAGGACGAGCTTTCCGATCAGGAAAGGAAATACTGGGAAGGCTTTTTCGAAGAAGTTCCCAAAAGGCTCACGCAGGAGGAAAAGAAGGACTGGCTCAAGGGACTAAAAGGGGTCTGTTTCGGATCCGATGCGTTCTTCCCGTTCAGAGATAACATAGACAGGGCTTACAGAAGCGGGGCGCAGTATATCATACAACCGGGTGGTTCCGTAAGGGACGACATCGTGATTGACGCCTGCGACGAATACGGAATCGCCATGGTTTGCACCGGAACCAGGCTTTTTCACCATTAGAAGGAGACACAGGGATGACAAAAACCGACACACATGAGGAAAGAATAAAAAACAGCGCCTATCCGGGCCGGGGCATAGTCATAGGATGCAGCCCCGACGGGAAAAACATGGTACAGATATACTGGATCATGGGAAGAAGTGAAAACAGCCGCAACAGGGTGTTTGAAAGGGACGGTTCATACATGAGGACAAGAGCCCGCGACCCGAAGAAGGTTGTGGATCCCAGCCTCATAATCTATTATCCGATGAAAGATATCGACGGAATGCACATTGTGACAAACGGAGACCAGACGGATACGATTTTCGATTATATATCCAAAGGTAAAACATTCAAAGAGGCTCTTATGACCCGTGAATTCGAGCCGGATCCGCCCAACTACACACCCAGGATATCAGGCATATCATATAAAAATTGTAAAAAATATGATCTTTCCATCCTTAAGGCGGAGAACAATGATCCGGCAAAAGGTAAAAAAGAGTTTTTTGAATACGATGAATGTACTCCGGGAATCGGCCACTGCATAACCACATACATGGATGACGGTGATCCGCTGCCTCCCTTTGAAGGCAAACCCTATCCGGTTAGGCTTTATAACGACATAGACGAGACTGCCAAGACATTCTGGAATTACCTGAACAAAGACAACAGGGTCTCCCTTGCCGTTAAGTTCGTGAGGGCTAATACGGATTCCGAGAAGATTAAAATAATCAATAAAAACGAATAAAACGGAGGACACAGTGAAAATACTAATTGTTGGAGGCGGTGGAAGGGAACATGCAATAGCGCATAAGCTTTCAAAAAGCGACAGGGTCGGCAAAATCTATTGCGCCCCGGGCAACGGCGGGATATCGACAATAGCCGAATGTGTCGACATAAAGGCCACAGACCTGAAAAGTATGAAAAAATTCACGCTTGAAAAGAAAATAGACCTTGTTTTTGTTGCGTCGGACGACCCACTTGCGCTGGGCATGGTGG
>CAZWVS010000242.1:0-2649 GCA_964636935.1 uncultured Clostridiaceae bacterium | reverse complement strand
TATCGATAGGACCATGCATGAAACAATAAAACAAGGGTTTTCAATCGATCATTACGATATATTTGAAAAAATGTTGGAAAATTCATCGGAGATATTGTATCTTGGCGATAATTGCGGCGAAATAGTGTTTGACATGCCCGTGGTGAGGTTTTTGCACAATCTTGGTAAAAGGATACATTACGCGGTGAAATCGGAACCGGCGCTAAATGACGCCCTTATTGAAGACGCCGTATTCGCAGGGATCGACAAGTATGCCCGTGTTATTGAAACGGGTTCGGGTTTTCTCGGTGTCAATCTTGAGGATTCTTCCGACGAATTCAATGAAATAATGACTAAAGCCGATATCGTGATTTCAAAAGGCCAGGCGAATTTCGAATCCCTTGACGATATGGAAAGCATTGCCGGGAAAACATTCTTCATACTGAAAATCAAATGCGAACGGGTTGCTGAACAGATAAGGGGTTCTTCCATGGGGGATTCGGTATTTTACATGCCGGGCGGCGGAGGTTGATGATTGGATACGTTGTTTTACTTCATTTTGTTCGGAGCGGGGCTCCTGTTGATAATAAAGGGAAGCGACTGGTTTTTAGACGCAATCATCTGGATGGCCAGGACCTTTAGAATACCGGATTTCATAATCGGGGCGACGCTGGTAAGCGTTTGCACCACACTTCCGGAGTTTTTCGTGTCCGTGGGTTCCGCAATGGCCGGAGACACATACATGTCCTTCGGGAACGCAATGGGAAGCGTAGCCTGCAACACCGGCCTCATACTCGGTACGGTCATATTGTTTTCACAACCCGAAACAGGGGGTTCAAAGGTTTTGAAATTCAAATCCGCCTCCATTCCCCTTGCAATACTTGTTTATGCCGGAGCCGCAATCCTTTTCGGCGGCTTCAGCCTTGTCGAAGGCATATTTTTCACAGCCCTTTTCATCGCATATATGATTTTCAATTACAGCGAGACAAAAAAGCACAGGGAGCCGAAAAACGTATTATCCGAAACAAAAAATACGCCAGTAGACATTTTTAAAAACATCATGCTTTTCGTCATCGGTCTTTCAATGACCATAGGCGGGGCGAAACTCATGATTGATTATGGCGTCAAGATAGCTGAAATCCTCAATGTTCCTTCCGTGGTCATCGGTCTCACCATGACGGCCCTTGGCACCAGCCTTCCGGAACTGGTCACGGCTTTGACGGCAATACGCAAACAGGCTTCCTCCATATCCATAGGCAACATTTTCGGAGCAAACATATTGAATCTGACGCTTGTCCTCGGCACATCTTCTATAATAAGCAAAGTGCCCGCATCCGGAAGCATCATAAGGTTTCACATACCGGCGATATTTTTAATCACGCTTACCGCGGCCGCAGGTGTTTTTTTCTACAGGAAAAAACTTCCAAAACATTTCGGCGCCGTTTTGCTGGTTATGTACATATCTTACGTAGCAGCCACGACTATCATCCGATAAGTAGGGACTGCTGAATAACACAGGGTTTCAAATATTATGCATCGGCTACGGCCGTATGGGTTGAAAACATGCATTATATAAAGGTTTTCAGTACATGTCCCTTATTACCGGCGAGCTGAATCGGGCAAAGCATGGTATCAGGGTATGCAAAGGTGCAAGGGTTTTTACACTTTTACTGAGAAAAGCTTGTACCCGAGCGGTTTGAAAACGCGAAAAAAGGCTGTAATCAAGGCGTTTTCAAGTTATTCAGTAAGCCCTAAGTATTGTTGAATCGCCCGCAAATTCATATCACGCAGACGTTATTGCCGAAAATATTTGAAAAAGTGAAAAAGCTTAATCGTAAAGACCCGAGGACATGTATCGTTCACCGGTATCGGGGAAAATTGCAACTACACTGCCCCTTCGGGCTCCTGATGCGATATCGACTGCGGCGGCAAGCGCGGCACCTGACGAAATGCCGCACAACACCTTTTCATGCTTCGCGGCAATACGCGAAAATTCCAATGCTTCTTCGGTTTTTATGCGAAGAACGATGTCAATCAAGTCCAGGTCGAGGTTGTCCGGAATGAAGCCCGCGCCTATTCCCTGTATGCCGTGCTTTGAAGGTTCTTCCCCCGATATGACGGAAGACTCGTAGGGTTCCACGGCGATGATTTTTGATCCGACGCCCTTTTCCTTGAAAAATCTCGCACATCCCGTAATGGTCCCTCCGGTGCCCACGCCCGCAATGAAATAATCGGGTGCGGCGCCAAGATCGTTGAATATCTCGACCGCGGTGCCTTTGTAATGGGCCGCCGGGTTCGAAGGGTTCCTAAACTGCATTGGCATGTAGGAACCGGGATTCGCTTTCAATATTTTATGGGCCTCCCCTATGGCTCCGTCCATGCCTTTGTCGCCTGGTGTCAGACAAACTTTCGCACCCAACGCTTTCATAAGGGCGATCTTTTCCCTTCCCGCCTTTTCCGGCATTGTAAGAATCAGCTCCAGGTTGAATTTTGCCGCCGCCACGGCAAGGCCTATGCCGGTGTTCCCGCTGGTCGGCTCCACAATCAACGTTCCTTTTTCAACAATGCCATTCCCATATGCGTCGCTGATCATCTCGAGGGCGGTTCTGTCCTTGATGCTTCCGCCCGGGTTGAAATACTCCAGCTTCGCATATAATTCACATCGAAGAT
>CAZWVS010000241.1:0-2656 GCA_964636935.1 uncultured Clostridiaceae bacterium | reverse complement strand
ATTATTTAAATTTCATAATTTATGTGCAATAATGTTATTATTATGTGAAAAAAGTAACTAAAATGTCTAAAAAAAAAAAAACAAACGACCTGATTCAAATAATCCGTAAAAACGGGAAGTATTCCAAATTATTGTATGCGACGACGGCAGGGCAGTTCCTTTCATCAATCATATCGGGCACATTCGGATTCCTGTTCAAATACCTGATCGATTCAATGACCTCAAAAGATATAAGCGGTTTTACATCCGTTGCACTGATCCTTGCGGGTTTATTCCTGGCCAACATACCTTTACTGGGTATGAGGACATATTTCATAGGGCGGTATTCAAGCTCGGTTTTAAGGGACATGCGGAGGGATATTGCAAAAAAAGCCGCATCCCTTGAAATATCCCAGATAGACACAACCCATTCGGGGGATTTTGTTTCAAAAGCCAACAACGACCTGGGGCAGATCGGCGTTTTCTTTTCAATCCACATGCAGGTTGCAATGAGGCTCATAATCAGCGGTCTGGTTTCGGCGGGCCTCATGTTCTATCTCAACTGGCAGCTTACCCTGCTCACTTTCATAGTAGCTCCGGGTTTCCTATATATAACAACCCTTATCGGTAAACCGCTTAAAGACCTTGTTGTAAGACGGAATGAAAAGCTTGCGGAGGCAAACATGGTCACCCAGGACACTCTTGGGGGTTATGTGGAGGTAAGAACCTACGGATTGGGAAGGAGACTGGGGAAAAGACTGAAGAAAGCCATTGACGAATCAGTCAGGATACTTTTTAAATCGGCAGCTGTGGAAACCGTATCCCAGGGATTCGGGATGTTCAGCAGGATCATACCCGCCATAGTGCTTGTCGCAGTAGGTTCCATATTCATTGTCAATAACACCGCAGGAGCTACAATGGGAACCGTGGTGGCTCTTGTGGTCCTTTCAAACTGGCCCCTCAATCTGATGCTGAGCATGAACACGATAGTCAACAATTATAAAAAGGCCTGCGGTTCCGCCGAAGGGCTGATGAAGATATTCGATTACAAAGATGAAAGAAAAGGCGGACTGGAAGTGCCTCCGGAAAGGGAAGGGGTACCCGCAATATCCTTTAAAAACGTGACTTTCAGATACAAGACCGGTCAGGAACCTGTCATTAAAAACATGGATTTTGATATTTACAAGGGCGAGAAAGCGGCTTTTGTAGGTGAATCCGGAAGCGGTAAAAGCACAATATTGAAACTGATCGCCGGTTTCTATGAACCCGAAGAAGGCTGCATATTGATAAACGGGGAAAAGCTTGGAAATATGGACCTTGCCAGATTCAGGAAGAACCTGTCATTGGTGGACCAGGAAACATACCTGTTCCCCGGAACCTTGTATGAAAATATTGCCTGTGGAGCCATAGGCGAGGAAAATGATGTTCCGGATGAAAAGGTGAAAAAAGCCGCAAAGACAACAAACATCGATTCATTTATAGAATCCCTTCCCGAAGGATATGAAACCATGGCATTTGAAAGGGGGGTGAGGCTTTCCGGCGGGCAGAGGCAGAGACTGGCCATGGCCAGGGCCTGCATACGTGATGCCGGGATCATAATGCTTGACGAACCCACCTCGGCCCTCGACATGGAAAATGAAAAGATAATCCAAAAACAGCTGGATGAATTGATACAAGATAAAACCGCGTTGATTGTCGCCCACAGGCTTACCACGATACGCAACGCCGACAAGATATTTGTTTTTGAAAAAGGTCGAATAGTGGAAGAAGGGGACCATGACGGCCTGTTGGAAAAAGAGGGGAAATACCATGCCCTTTTGAAAAAGCAGTTCATGGTGGAAAGCGAGGTTTTCTGAGATGAAGAGATACGGTATAAGAAGCACAATCGGCTCCCTTTCACGTTTGTTGAAAGAGCTCGGAAGACACAAAGTCGCTTATTGGGTTTCGGGGATGATCAACAGCCTGACAGATCTGGGGTTCAATTATGTTTTTGCGTATTCGTTCATGTGGGTGCTTTCAGCGGTGGAGCAAAACGATTTTTCAGGAGTGATCAGAAGCATATGGCTGCTTTTGATAATGTTTGTTACGCTTATGATAATAATAAGCGTGTCCGGATATGCGTTTAGGATAGTTACAGCCAAAGCGGGCGGAGACCTTCGTGTAAAGCTGTTTAATAAAATCTGCGGTTTGAAAGCAGGATGGTTTGAAAAAAGGCACAGCGGGGATACGGTGTCAAGATTGATAAACGACATACAGTCGGCTGAAAACGCATGGGGTATGCAGTTTTTCCGTCCGATAGGCGCAGTTATTTCGGGAATAGGAAGCATGATCCTGATGCTGAGCCTCGACTGGCGAATAGGGCTTATAGCGATCGCAATAGGATCGGTTTCGCTTTTCATCACAAAATGGTTTCTAAATCCGTTGAAAAAGAGAAGCGACAAGGTTCAAAAACTGCTCGGAAGGACTACAGGGGAACTAATGGATATACTGGCTTCATATAAGGTGACACGGATATTCAATCTTTCGGGCTGGATTCTCGGGAAATACCGACAGGCAACGGATGAACTATATGATGGAGAAATGGCCAGGGTGAAACTGCATTCCTTCCAGAACATAGTCAATGAGTTTTTCTCCAACATGTCCTTTATCGGTTTGTTTATGATCGGAGGGATTTTTG